>JAEUHE010000227.1 GCA_016793885.1 Verrucomicrobiales bacterium | reverse complement strand
GGATCAAAGCCGAGTTTTCCTCCGTGTGGTCTGCGGGCAACACTGTCTCTCTCCCTTCTCTCCGGAAAGCTTCGTGGCTTTGTGGCTTTGTGTGATGCATTCGGCCGTCCCCTCCCACACCCCCATGGGCCGAGACGGCCCACACTCCATTGTAGCGTCGTCCATGCTGGACGATTCCCCAGCCCCGAGCGCAGCGGACGTTCCTGCAGAACATCGGCTCATATAACTATTTATCAACAGGTTACATCTAATCAACAGCGCCAGAACCCTTCTCTGCGCGCTTCCAGGCCTGTTACCCTCCGCGAATCCCCGATCCGGACCAAAGTAGACCGCACTTAACATTTGGGTTTTTCTTCGAACGGTCGACGATATATTGGGTCAGTGATAGGAAGGCTCGTGTTTGGCCGAGCGCTTGAGATCGGTAATCAGGGGAGCCTTTGCCTTCACTCAGCCGGTGTGAGAGGATAAGTTGTAGGATACGTTGCGTATGGATGTAAGAAGTAAACTTTCGATCGGTGCCTCAATGTTGGCGGCAGCCTTTGGGTGTGCCGTGTTGGCATCGGTGTCTTGGGGTGGCGGAGAAACCGCGCCAGTCTCGGCAGCTAGCTTGCCCCCCGCAACAACGTCGGAGAACCCCACGAATCGCACGACGGTTCAGGCCTCCCGCCTGCCTTCCGTCCCAGCCCCTACGGTTGCCCAAGGGGACGCGTTGAAGTCCGAGGATCTCAAGAAGCTTTCCCTGGTCAAAAGCCTCAACCTGGAGCCGGGGCTGCTCGACCAGCGAGTTCGCCTCTCCGGACGGGCGCCCGATGCCCCCATGAGTGCGCCTCCCAGTGAGCCGAGCATGACTCGCCAGGATTACCTTCGCCTCAAGGATCGAGTTGAAGCCAAGGAGAACTGGATGTTTGTCGACCAGGACAAGCTGAATCAGGACCGTGAAAAATCCACCCAGGATGACGCCTTCAAGGACAAGTGGGAGCTAAAGCAGGACCTGAAGAAGCGTGAATGGTGGGAATATGGCACCAAGAATTCCACCACCGCGTCCACCGCGACCAGTGGCAAGGATCTGACGGATCCGAGCCAGATGGACGACGCCACCCGGGCCCAAGTGGCGCGCAAGCTCCGAGAAGAAGGAGCCACCCGTGACAGCCTGTCCCCGACGCGCCGCACGGGGGCGGATCGCTCCACGAGCACTCATCAATACAGCGCCCTCAGCATGAAGGAGCTGTTCCAGCCCGGGGCCGACGCCAAAGCAGGCCGCGGATCCGAACTCGGGTTGAACGAACTCTTCGGAAACAACTCCCGTAGCTCCACTGACCGTGATCCCGGTGCGCTGCGCCGCCAGGAATTCAGAGACTTTCTGAACGTGTCACGCGTACCGAAACCGGCAGCCCCGGTGGAGGCGGGCCCGTCTCCCTTGTCTCCTGGATCGTCTCCCGGCGCCTTCAACGATCCGCTCCAGGCCGGGCTGCGTCCCGTGGCAGGCGGACGCGACGGCTTGGGCCTGAACGGGGCAGCCGATATCGGTCGCGCGCCCGGCGCCTCCGGCTTTGGCAACTACTACGACCTGAATCGCCCCAGCTCTTATGGCCCGCAGGCCAATAACAATCAGTCCTTCCGTAGCCTGGACTCCTCCCGCAATCTGATTACTCCATCCATGATGGAGCCCCCTAAGCGCCGGTTTTAAGCGGGGGATGCACTCTCCAAGTACGGGTGGGTTAACCTTTTCAGGTTGATTCTCAGCATGCGCCGCCGATATTCGGCGCATGCAGCCCTCAGAAGCCCGTAGATGCCGAGTGAGTAGAGAAGCGCTCCTGCCCGTACACGCAGCACCGACTCGGTGGTAAGCGCGCAAGCCCGCGCCTTCCTAATCACTCTTCCCGGATGAGAAGCCACCTGCGTCAATTGCCCTCGGTCGAAAAGGTCATCCTGCCTCTGGAGGTCGAATTCCCCCATGTCCCGCGCCCGGCCCTGGCGGCCGTGATTCGAAAAGCACTGGGCGACCTCCGAGACTCGGGCCAGATCCCGCCGCTCCCCGAAATCCTCGCAGGGATCCGATCGGCAGTTCACCGGTTCGACCAACAACGGATCCAGCCGGTCATCAACGCTGCCGGAGTGGTCATCCATACCAATTTGGGACGTGCTCCCTTAGCTCCCTGCGCTTTGGAGGATCTCCAGTCAAACAACAGCGCGTATAACAGTCTGGAGTTCGATTTGTCGAACGGGGAACGCGGCTCCCGTGGTTCCTACGTTGAACATAACTTAGCGTTGCTCTGCGGTAGTGACGCCGCTTTGGTAGTCAACAACTGCGCTGCCGGACTCTTCCTTATCCTGCATGGACTGATCACCAAGGCCAGACCGGAGGTCATCATCTCCCGCGGGGAGCTGGTTCAGATCGGCGGAGGGTTCCGCATTCCCGAGATCCTCGAATCGGCGGGCGCAGTCTTGCGCGAGGTGGGAACCACCAACCGCACCACCCTGCCGGACTATGCCAAGGCGGTGTCTGCCAAGACGGCCCTGATTCTCAAGGTCCATCGCAGCAACTTCATCATGGATGGCTTCGTTGAGTCGGTCAGCACCCGCGAGCTGAGTTCGCTCGCCCGCAAGCATCGAGTGCCGCTCGCGGAGGATCTGGGCAGCGGGGCGGTCCTGAACACCGCCCAGTTCGCCGGGCTCGAGCACGAGCCCACCCCGGCCGAGGTTCTCAAACAGGGAGCGGATCTGATCTGCTTCAGCGGAGACAAACTGCTCGGAGGCCCGCAAGCCGGCATCGTCGCAGGCAACGCACGTCGGGTGGGAACCCTTAAGCGAAACCCATTGTTCCGCGCCCTGCGCTGCGACAAACTGGTGCTCACGGCGCTTCAGGCCACTGTGGATTTGTACCTCAAGGCGGCCTCCGCATCCGATCTTCTCGCCACGCTGCCACTCGCTCGCCTCCTGTCCGCCTCCGTGGAAGGCCTGACGGAGAGGGCCCAGGCTATCGCCGCAGCGGTTCAGGCCCCCGACGTGACGCTCCATATCCACCCTGCCTCCTGCCAGGTGGGAGGCGGGACGTTGCCACGCTCCGCCTTGCCTTCGGTGGCAATCCAGGTGCAGATCTCCAACCTGCCCCCAGCCAAAATCGCAGGACGGTTCCGGTCCGGACACCCCCCAGTGGTGGGCTATGTCGAACGGAACCGATTCTGCCTCGACCTGCGCACCGTCTTCCCCGAACAGGATCGGTTGTTAGTGGAAGCCATCCGCCAGGCCAGCTGCTCAAACCCCGCGTCATGACATGACCCAACCCCGCCATTTTACGATCGCTACGGCGGGCCACGTCGATCATGGCAAAAGTTCCCTCGTCAAAGCCTTGACGGGCGTCGACCCCGATCGGCTTCCCGAGGAGAAAGCCCGCCAAATCACCATCGACTTGGGCTTTGCTCGGCTCGAACTGCCCCTGCCCTCGACTTCGCCAGGACCCGAAGACCGGTTGTCTCTGGGTATCGTTGATGTGCCCGGTCACGAGGACTTCGCCGCCAACATGGTTGCAGGGGTCGGGGGCATCGATCTCGCTTTGCTCATCATCTCGGCAGAGGACGGCTGGATGCCCCAAACCGAAGAGCATCTCCAGATCCTCTCCTATCTCGGCATCACCGAGGCAATCGTCGTGCTGACCAAATGCGACCTCGTATCGGATCTCAGCTCAGTCCAACAGAGCATTGCAACCTCCCTCAGCGGTTCAGCGTTCGGCCATGCCCAACAGATCCCAACCTCAGTGGTCACCGGGCAGGGACTAGCGGAGCTCAAGGCCGAACTGATCCGACTGCTGGCTGCACGTCCGCCTGCTTTCGATCAGGAGAAGCCGCGGTTGCCGGTCGACCGTGTGTTTACGCTACCGGGCATCGGCACGGTGGTCACCGGGACACTGATTGGCGGCCGTCTGCGGGAAGGCCAGGAGGTCGTCGTCCAGCCTGCGGGGGTAAGGACTAAGATCCGATCTCTCCAAAGCCATGGGCTTCCCACTTCAGTCACCGCTCCAGGCCAACGGACCGCCGCCAATCTCCCGATACCTCGGGCGACTCGAGAAGATGTCACCACCGTCGGAGCCGAGGGAATCCGTCGCGGCGACGTCGTCACCATTGAACCCCTCGGCCAGCCGAGTCGAGTTCTCGAGGTGAAGCTCCAACGGTCCCATCGACTGAACCGAGCCAATGCCCGTGGGGCGGACCCCTTGAAACAACGAGCCCGGGTCTGGGTACATCACGGCTCCACGCAGGTGGCGGCGCGCCTCGACCTACTGCCCACCGACCGTTTGGAAGCCGGAGCGCATACGGTAGCCAGGCTTCACCTGGAGTCGCCCTTGTTCTGCCTGATGGGCGACCGATTCATCCTTCGGGACTGGGCGCAACGCGCCACGCTGGCGGGTGGTTTAGTCTTGGTTCCAGCCCCCGGTCGCTCTCGCCGCAAACGAGCGGACCAGGCGCACTTTTTGGAGCGATTGTCCGAAACACCAACCTCGGTCGAAAAGGTATTGAGAACTTATTTGGATCGGGACTTGGCCCTGCCCCGGCAAGGTTTGCTGGCCCAGAGTCAATTTACCGAGCCAGCAATCGCGGCGGCGATCGCGGCTCTCACCAACCCCACAGCCCCCATGGCCGTGGAGCGAGGGGGCTGGGTGATCTTGAAGTCCTGGTGGGACACACTCCACCAGCGCTCCGTGGCCTGGATCGAGCAACAGATGAAGCTGCATCCTGAACTACCCGGAGCCGCAACCCTGCTCTTACGCCAACACCTGGGCCAGGACTTGGGGCCGGAAGCCCTATGGCCTCTGTTTCTGACCGATCTCTGTCGAACCGACCTCCGCCAGGAGGGAAGCTTTATCAAGCGCCAATCCGTCCGTCCCACCCTCCCACCAGAGCTGCGTCCGACCGACCTGCGAATTCGTAACAGCCTCAAGCAAAGACCGTTGGATCCGCCCTTTCGAAAGGAGCTGGCTCCGGATGCGACCTCTCAAAAAGTGCTCCGGTTCCTGATTCAGACGGGGGAAGTCACCGAACTGAACTCCGACCTGGTATTGCTGACCGAGGTCTACCGACGCGCGGCGCAGGCTGTTCGGCATCACTTGGTTCAGAAGGGACAGGCCACGGTCGCCGAACTCCGGGACCTGCTGGGAACGACTCGTCGAACCGCCCTGCCGCTGCTTGAGAAACTGGATCGCGAGCGCGTCACTGTCCGTCGGGAAGACGTCCGCATTGTCGGCCCAAAAACAGTCTAACACCGTCTAAGTGAACTGACGCAGCTTTGCCTTCAAAACAGGGACTAAACAAGGTGGGTAATACGGGAGTTTCTCACCTTGGGGGCCGGGGGCCCGAACCCGCAGGGTTCACAGACATTAGGCTATACGGGGGTGCTGGCACCCCCGGAACTGTTAAAATTACGGAGCATCGCGCAGCGATGCCACCGGCTCTTGCAGCCTGCCTCACCCCCTGCCAAGGGAACCTGACCCGTTCGTCAATCCACTGGGGCCTGGTGGCACGCCTTTCAGGGTGCTGTTGAATGAGGGGCGACAGCCCGGGGGTGTCGCTACGCTCCACGCCCCGTAATCTCTTTGAACCCCGGTGGGTTCTCGGCGGCGGTGTTTCCTGCTAGTTCAAATTCATCTCGATCTGGAGGCACCGTTCCTGCTATTTCTCTAAATATGAGTCCCCCGTTAGAACACACCTGTGTTCAGCCGGAACTCGTCGTCGGGGCTACGGTCGAAGTGGATCGTACAGATCGGACAGAATTCCAAAAAGCTATGAAGACTCTAACGTTGCTGACCTTGCTCGTCGTTGGAAGCATGTACGCTCGCGGCGAAACCGCTCCCACAGCTCCGGCATCAGGCGTGGCCGCCGTCGCTCCGTCCGAGGTAATGAACTTCGCACTGATCGACCATCAAGGGCGTCTTCATGAACTCCGCCGCGCGGGTGGAAAGGCAGTAGTGCTCTTTTTTACCGCCAACGGTTGTCCAGTCGTTCGTCAGAACGTCAGAAAGTTCAAGGCCCTCAGCGAACGGTTCTCAACCGACGGGGTGAAATTCTTGCTGATCAACTCCAGTCCGGGCGACACGCGGGAAGAGATCTCGAAGGAGGCCCGAGAGCTGGGCGTTTGGCACCTGCCGGTACTCAAGGATGATACTCAAGGCGTGGCTCGTCATCTCCGTGTACGGCGCACCGCCGAAATCGTGGCGATCAGCACCAAGGACTGGGTTCCCTTCTATCGTGGAGCTCTGGACGATCAAATGGTCGAAGGCGCGCAGAAGCCTGCCGCGGAGGTGCACTATCTCGAACAGGCTTTGACCAGCTTCCTCGCGAACAGCCCGGTCGCCATCGCGAAAACCGTGGCCCGAGGTTGCCTCATCCATTTCGACGGAGGCGAAGGCCCAGATGATGCGCCGGTCAGCTACAGCAAAGCCGTCGCTCCGATTCTGTTGGCCAAGTGTGTGGAGTGCCACAGCGCGGGTAACGTGGGTTCCTGGGCGATGAGCGGACACCGCAAGATCAAGAGCATGTCTTCCATGATCGAGGAAACCCTGATCACCCGCCGAATGCCACCCTGGGACGCCGATCCGCACGTCGGCCGTTTTCGGAATGACCAATCCCTCACCGTAGCCGAGGCACAAACCCTGTTGCGGTGGATCCACCAGGGATCCCCCCGCGGCGAAGGGCCTGATCCGTTGGAGGGTCGGCAGGTGGCTGGCCAACCCGAGTGGCCCCTGGGCCAACCGGACATCATCTTGAAGTTACCCAAACCGGAAACGATCCCGGCTAGCGGGGTGCTCGACTATCGCCACATCGAAGTTCCCGCCGGCAACGCTAAAGAAGCCTGGCTGGGAGCTATCTGGGTCAAGCCTGGGAATCTCAAGGTGGTGCACCACGTTATCGGCCGACTGAAGGAAGGCGGCAAACGGGATGCAGTCGGACAAACAGAGATGCTGGTCGGATGGGCCCCCGGTACGACCCAAGGATGGTTCCCCACCAACACTGGCAAATACATACCAGCCCAGGCACGTTTCGATGTCGAAATGCACTACACGCCCAATGGCACTGAGCAAACCGATCAAACCGAGATCGGCCTGTACCTGCTGCCGGAGAAACCGGCCTCACGATTCGAAGCGGTGCCGCTGGTCGACTTTACCTTCGAAATCCCACCGGGAGACCCGGATTCCAAAACCCAGGCCCTGTACTGTTTCAAGAAGGGAGCCACGCTCTACAGCGTGACGCCGCACATGCATCTGAGAGGCAAGTGGATGAAGTTCGAAGCCCTGCTCCCCAATGGAAAACGGGAACTGCTGTGCTCCGTGCCGCGCTACGACTTCAACTGGCAGCGGACCTATGAGCTGGAGAAGCCTCGAAAAATTGCGCCCGGCACCTGGGTGATGATTAGTGGAGGCTACGACAACTCCCCACATAATCCGGCCAACCCTGATCCCAAGAAGGCCGTGCACTGGGGTGACCAATCCTTCGACGAGATGTTCCTCGGATGGTACAACGTCGCGTGGGATCCCGAGGCCCCCAAACAGACCGCAGCGCTGAAGTGACAGGCTCTCCAGGAAATTCATTTCCCAATCCTCTGGATATCAAGAGTCGTCTGTCCTCCCGCACGCAGTGCCTCCTAGCAGCCTGTCGCGACGTTTCCTGTGTCATTCCTCAGTGCAGCAGAGGTTCAAAATCGGACCCAGCTCCGGTGGGGACAAGTCCCACAGGCTGCTAGGCGCCGACCTGGGACTTGATCGCGTCGGCGATTTTTTTGGACCAAGTGTCCAAGGTGCTGACATCCCGACCCTCAATTAACAATCGCGCCTTCGGCTCCGTGCCCGAATAGCGCAGCAGCACACGTCCGCCATCGGACTTGACGGCGGTCTCAGCCTGGGTGACCAGATCGAGCACTCCGTCCAATTGCTCAAACGGACGTTTCTCCTTCACGCGAATGTTGGTCACTTTTTGGGGATAGCGGCTCCAGCAGGCAGCCATCTTCGACAACGGAACACCTCGGGTCTTCATAATCCGAAGGATCTGGAGGGCGGCCACCAAACCATCGCCCGTGGTGCTATGGTCGCCAAAGATCAAGTGCCCGCTCTGCTCTCCTCCCAGATTGAATCCGCCGCGCTGCATCTCATCAATGACATGCTTGTCTCCGACCGGAGTCCGAATCACGTGACCGCCCATCTTCCGAATGGTCACATCCAAACCCGCGTTGCTCATCACCGTTGCCACCACTGTGCGATGCGCAAGCGCATCGTTGGCCATCAAATCCATCGCGGCAATCGCCAGAATGTCGTCGCCGTCGATCAAGACTCCGCGCTCATCGCAGAGCAGCACTCGATCGGCGTCGCCATCATGAGCGATACCGATGTCGGCCCGATGCTCCCGCACCTTTTGGCACATGAGCTCCGGATACATCGATCCGCATTCCTTGTTGATGTTGGTGCCGTCGGGTTGATTACCGATCACAAACACTTCGGCGCCTAGCTCGCGGAGCACGCAAGGCGAAGACTTGTAGGAAGCGCCATTTCCGCAATCGAGCACGATTCTCAATCCGTCGAGGGTCAACCCGCGCGGAATGGAGCTCTTGGCATACTCGATATATCGGCCCAACGCATCCTCGATGCGGACTGCTTTGCCGATGGAACCGGCCGTCGGCCGAATCGACTCAATATCGCCGCTGAATACCAGCTGCTCAATGCCCAGCTCGATGTTATCGGCCAGCTTGTAACCATCCGGGCCAAAAAACTTGATGCCATTGTCGTCGTAAGGATTGTGGGAAGCGGTGATCACAATCCCCGCATCTGCCCGAAGACTACGAGTGACATAGGCGACGCCCGGTGTGGGCAGCGGTCCGATGAACAGCACATCGACGCCGAGAGACAAGACTCCCGACGAGATGGCGTTCTCCAGCATGTAGCCCGAGAGACGGGTATCCTTGCCGATGACAATTTTGTGGCGTTCGTGGCCGCGGGGCTGCGATTCCAGATTCTTGAAGACATGGCCGGCAGCTCGGCCAAGTTTCAGGGCGGTTTCTGCCGTGACCGGCTCGATGTTCGCGGTGCCGCGGACGCCATCGGTTCCAAAGATTTTGGGATTCGGCTTCATGGGACGGGTTGGAGCAAAGATCAAGGATGATTGATTCTGGTTGCGACGAGCTCGAAACTAGGACAACAAAATCCAACTAGGGCTTGGGCGCAAGCTTCAATCGGATGACCGGCGGGATGACCCGCAGGAGGCTCACGCCGGAAGGGGCGTTGACCAAGACCGGGAATACCTCATGCTGTGGATCGGTGACCCCACCGGCATCCACAAAGGCCAACAACTCCCGCTCTTCCAAACCATTGATTTTCACGGCCTCACCGCTGAAGGTCACCGTCACATTCGTCGGAATGGAACGATAAATAGCCGAGTTGCTCCCCTCGGAGAGGATCGTCACAGGCAACTCGAACCGTTTTTGCGTGACCACACGCTTATCTAGTTCATCGGACAAATTCGCGTCCGGGTAAACCCCCCGGGTCTCTTTGTCCAAATTGGCCTGGACGGTAAGCCAGATCAGGGTGGCCAAAATCAAGGAGGCCAGCTTGAGCCAGAAGTTCCTGAGGAAAAAGTCGCTCATGTCGAAGGGGCTATTTTCCCACCGGCGGGACCGGCGGCGGAGCCGGAGCCTGTACGATGGCCGGTCGAGATTTGAGAGATCCTGATACCCGCGTCCACCACATCGACGGGGTCTCGGGACCGCTCTTGATGAGCACCGAGGTGAGGAATGCGCGCAACGATTCCAGGGTCAGACCGCGCACCAACTGGCCATGGTAGGCGTAGGAGATCATCCCGGTCTCCTCCGAAACCACGATGACAATACAATCCGCCTCCTCGCTCAGACCAATGGCTGCCCGATGACGGGTTCCCATCGACTTGCTGAGATCCTGTCGTCCGGTCAGCGGAAAGATACAGGCAGCGTGGGTGATCCGATTCCCCTTCATGATGACGCCGCCATCGTGGATCGCGTTGTTGGGAAAAAAGATAGTCTCGAACATCTCGGGAGTGGCCAGAGTGTCGATCGGCACGCTGGACTCCACCAAGTCGACCAATTGAACCGACTGCTCCAAAGCGATCAGCGCTCCAATTTTGACCTCCGCCAGACGCTCCACGGTCTGGATGATCACTTCGATGTTTTCTCGCTGATCCTGCACCGGATTGAACACCTGGAGGTTGGCACCCACCTGAGCCAGCAGGCGTCGGATCTCGGGCTGAAAGAGGACGATGACAGCGAACGCAAAGATCGTGGTGAACGTTCCCAAGATCCATTGGAGGACCTGGAGATGGAGGAAGGTAGTCACCGCGAGAAGGGTAAGAGCAATCACCAGGAAGCCGGTAAACACAGCCGCTCCACGCGTGCCCCGCACAAAGTTCAGTACATAGTAAATCCCTACCGCCAGGATCCCAATCTCCACGGCGGGTTTTACGATGTCTTTGAACAGATGCCAGCTCATCCCATCAGACGCAACGCGGTTCATGAAACCGTTCCGGCCGCCCGAATGGCCTCCGCCATTCGCAACGCTTGCCGAGTAGCAGCTACGTCATGAACCCGAAATAGCTGCACACCTTCCAAATAGCCCCACACCGCACCCGCCAGGGACCCGGGCAAACGATGAGTCGGATCCGCTGCCCCAGTCAGCTTGCCTATGAACGATTTGCGGGAAACCCCGAGGAGGAGGGGACGCTGCCATCCAGCGAACCGCTTCACCCCGACTAGGAGCTGCAGGTTGTGCTCGACGGTTTTGCCGAACCCAATGCCGGGATCCAAGATGACCTGGTCACGGGATAAACCGCAAGCGCCCAATCGATCCAAACGCTCCCCAAAAAACTGATCCACCTCATTAACGACAGACTCATAATGAGGAGAGCCCTGCATCGTGGCTGGATCACCCTGCATATGCATCGCCACATAGCCGGCCCCGAAGCGGGCCGCAATCCGCCAGAGCGCCTCGTCATCTCGCCGAGCCGCCACATCGTTCACCACGACCGCACCGGCGTCCAAGGCGGCCTCGGCAACGCCCGGCTTGACCGTATCGATCGAGATGGGAATCGTCACCCTCCCGGCCAAACTCCGAATAACCGGCAGCACCCGAGCCAGCTCCTCCGCCTCCGTGACCGGAGCAGCACCCGGTCGGGTAGATTCGCCGCCGATATCAATCATATCGGCACCCTCCTCCACCATCCTCAGTCCCTGTGCCACCGCAGCCTGCGCATCCAGAAACTGTCCCCCATCTGAAAATGAATCCGGGGTCACGTTCAGAATCCCCATGATCAGGGGGGAACGCGGGAACTGAAATTCAAAGCGGCAGGCGCGCAATCGCATTGGAATAAGCATCGGCCGGCATGAGGCTGCCGACAAGCACAGGATAACCTCGAACTGGGCTCTTGGGTAGGGGCGCGTTGATGAAACCAGCCGGTCTCATTGAGGCGGCGAGCCTGAGGGGGCGGGCCTTCAGCCCTTGCCGGTGTGGTGGACGTTTTCCTGGGGCTTCACCCCAGGCTGGGATGGAACGCACCGTTGGTGCTGGGGCTCCAAGGACCACCGGCCCGACCCCATCCCAGCCTGGGCCAGCGGCCCAGGCTCCGGCCCGTGGCATTATGCCCGCTTAGAGGACACTACACTAGCGGGTAGCCCGACCCATGAGCTCCTGCGCGCCTTGAACCAGACGCTCGGCAATCCCGGCCACCACCTCATCCGGCACGCCGATCTGCGGGTTGGCGCTTTGGCTGAGCATGTGGCACTGATCGTTGATGTAATCGATCACCACAAAGCTGCCATCCGGAGCTAACAGGATTTCGGTGGAAAAGAACTTCATCTGGCTGAGCTCCGCCAGCTTGCGCACAATATCCTCCAGGGGAAGCAACCCCCACTGTTCGCGGTCCTCCGGGGTTACCGGCTTCGAACGGTCTGTATAGCAATTCCACCAGTTGCACCAGATCTTCCCAAAAGCGAAGTAGACCCTAAAATAGGCCGGCGTCTCGAGGATGGTGCGGGGCACCATGAGTTTTTGGAGGAGATAATCGCTCCCGGGCCAGTCGGCTGCGGATTTCAGAAGGTCCGCCTCCGAGGTGGCGTTGATGATCACACCCCGACGCCCGTATCCCAAGCTGGGCTTGATCACGAACGGCTGGCCTAGCTCCGCGCGGACCTCGTCGGTCAGACGAAACCCCTCCACTTTGGCACCCGGAACCACCACCGTGTAGGGAACCCGAATGTCGGTGCCTAACAACCGCTGATGGAACTTGGCCTTGTCAAACGCCGCTAGGGCGACGTCGGGTGGATCGATTACCTGGGTGTGCTGGCTGGCCGCCAGGTGGACCAGTCGAGTGAAGGGATCCTCGGGACGATGGTGTTCGCTGTGCATGTTGAGCAGCACCCGCGCCCAAATCTCACCGCTGGCCAGCCGGTCAAAAAACGCCCCGACCCAGGCGGGTTCGATCAAAAAGAAGTTTAAACCCAGTCGCGCACAATGGAACTGAACGCGGTGAAGGAACAAATCATCCGTGTCGAGCTTGTGCGTCATCACCAGGTCATAAATGCGCGCCACAGCACCATCCTCCAGCCACGCCGCCCTGCCTGTCAATCCTGTGGCCGTGTTCCCTCAAAGCTTGGACTGCCCGGCACCGGCCGCCGCCTGCTGCAGGCCGTTTCGCAGGTAGTAAAGCCCGGAAAAGGCGGTGCAGGCGCCACTGGCGATCAGCAGCCAGCTCCAAGGACCCTCCGGCCACTTGAACAGCGCCCATATAATGCACACCATCTGCAAGACCGTGGCCAGCTTTCCCAAGAGGATGGGCTGCACCTGGGCCTTCAAGTTCAGGTAATGCATCACCGCCAGTCCACCCACCAGCATCAGGTCCCGCCCCAACACGATCCCCCCATACCAGAGCGGAAAGCGCGGCAGACGTGCGTCATTCGAGAAGCTCAACAGGATCACCGAGGAAACGAGCAGGAGCTTGTCGGCCAAGGGATCGAGCAACGCGCCTAGCTCCGTGCGTTGGTTGAACCTCCGGGCGACATACCCATCCAACCCGTCGCTGGCCGCAGCCACCAGAAAGGAAAGAATCGCAGCCCACCGATGCCATTCATCGCCCTGCGTCGTGTAATAGAGCGCCTGCACCACAAAGAAGGGAACCAGCAAAATCCGTGCGATGGTGATTTGGTTGGCGAGGGTCATGTTCGAGGTCACACTCCGCAGCCATCACAGCGGAACGCCCAACGACCGCAAGAGAAATCCCAGCATTCCGCAGCCGAGCACCACGAGCGGAACCGGACATCGACCCCAGCTGAGCGCGACGCCAGCCAACACCGCTAGGCCTGCCACTAGCCAACCCTGGGTCGGCGGACCAGACCGCAGGGTTTCCAGGGCAAACCAAACCGCTAGATGCAGTATCACACCCACCACCGCCGCAGTCACCGCCGCCAGGGCGGCTTCCAGTACCGGATGCCGCCGCCGCTGCGCCAGATAGGGTGCACCCAACAGAATCCAAATGAAACTTGGAACAAACGTGGTCCAGGTGGTGATGGCAGCTCCCAGAGTAGCGGCCACCAGTGGGGGCAAGGTGCCCGGATGGTTCCATCCACCCATGAAGCCGACGAACTGGAGGACCATGATCAGCGGGCCCGGCGTGGTCTCCGCAAAGGCCAGCCCATCGGTCATTTGCGGGCCAGTCAACCAGCCAAACTGTTCGACCGCTTGCTGGGCCACATACGGGAGAACCGCGTAAGCTCCCCCAAAGGTCACCAAAGCCGCTTTCGCAAAGAAGACCCCTTCACGCACCAGGACATGAGACCATCCCAGCACGAAACCGAGGGCTAGCACGGGAGACCACCAGAGGATCGCTCCAACCCCCAGCACTCGACCGGATCGAGCCCAGTGGCCCGTGGAGGTGGGTCCGAGGGGCGATGGAACATCAGGAGGGGAACCGGAGAGCCGCTGGCGGAGGCCACCCAGCACCGCTGCACCCAGGACCAGCCAGGGGAAGGGGATATTGCCCACCCAAAGCCCCAGAAAAGCGGTCAGCGCTAGACACGCGTGGAACAGGGTTCGAAGCGAACGCTTTCCCAGCCGAAGAATCGCCAGGATCACGACCGCCAACACGGCGGCCTTCAAACCCACCAACACACCCATGAACGATGGGCGCGATCCCCACGTCACGTAGCTCCAGCTGATCAGCCAGAGCAGGAGCGCCGAAGGAGCGACGAACAGGATCCCGGCCGCCAGCGCACCCTTAGTTCGATGCAGCAGCCAGCCGAGGTAAGTGGCCAGTTGTTGGGCTTCCGGACCCGGCAGCAGCATGCAGAAGTTGAGCGCATCGGAAAACTCCGCCTCCGAGATCCAGCGGCGGCGGACCACCACCTCTTCATGCATGATCGCGATCTGGCCCGCCGGCCCACCAAAGCTGATCAACCCCAGCTTGCACCAAAAAGCCAAGGCCTCACGAAACCGGACCGAGCCGCCCAAGGGACGGGGTGGATTCGAACTGTCGATAGGAATGACGTTCAAAAGCGAGCCAGCACGGCATCGATGCGGGCCAGCACACGCTCCCGACCCAACACCTCCATAAGATGGTAAAGGCTCGGTCCCGAAGCTTTGCCAGTCATCGCCACCCGCACGGGATGAACGAGCGGCCCAGCTTTGAGTGCCAGCTCAGAGGCAACCGCCTTGAGCGCAGCCTCCAAACTCGCCGCATCGAACGCCGTCGACCCTGCAAACGCCTCCCGCAGACGGCGCAGTCGCGCCTGATTTTCGGGAACCATCAACTTGGGCAACTCGAGGGGGTCCGTCTCGATGCGATCCTGGAAGTAAAATCCAATGTAGCCAGGCGCGTCCGTAAACTTCTTGAGCTTGTCCTTGCACGTGGCCAAGGCAGCTTTGACATAGTCCAAATCAAAACCACCGGTCTGAACGCCCGCGCTTTCCAAAGCGTGGACTGTCCCCTCGTTGAAACGATCGGTATCCATCCGACGCAGGTGCTCGAAGTTCAGCCAATCGAGTTTCTCACGCTTGGGATCGAACTTCGCATTGTGACGCAGAATCTGAGGCAGATCGAACCGCTCAACCACTTCGTTGATCGAAAACACCTCCTGGTTGTCCTTCGAGGACCAGCCCAGCAAACAAAGATAGTTCAGCACCGCTTCCGGAGCATAACCGTCGTTTCGATAGCTCATCAACGAAGCGCCCTGATCGCGCTTGCTCATCTTGGAGCCGTCCCCATTCAGAATAAGCGGGATATGGGCGTACTTCGGAGGCTGCACTCCAAAGGCGCGGAACAGGGCGATGTGCTTGGCCGTGTTGCTCAGGTGATCCTCACCGCGAATGACGTGGGTGATTCCCATCTCCATATCGTCGATAACGTTCACCAGATGGAAAACCGGTTCCCCGTCGGACCGAACGATCACAAAGTCCGGGTCCATCTCCTCCCGATCGGTCAACGGCCGCACGACCTTGCCCACCACCAAATCATCGATGGTGATCGGCTCGCGCGTCATCTTGAACTTCACAGCGCCATCGGCTTCATAGGCCGAGCCGCTCGCCAACAGAGCCTCGACCAGCTTGCGGTACAAATCCTTCCTCTGCGACTGGAAGTAGGGTCCACGGTCCCCCTTGCAGGGCCCGGTGGCATCCGGAGTGATCGGTCCCTCGTCCCAATCCAATCCTAACCAGCGCAACCCGTCCAAAATCACATTCACCGCTTCCTGGGTGTTACGCGCCGCGTCGGTATCTTCCACCCGGAGCACAAACTTGCCGCCGGTGTGACGTGCGTACAGCCAGTTGAAGAGCGCTGTGCGGGCCCCTCCAATATGGAGGAACCCCGTCGGGCTAGGAGCGAATCGGACTCGAACATTCATGGTATTAGGCTGGCACACCAACCCGGGCCACGCCCGCGAAATGGACGATCAGACCGGCGTCCTGGGTGCCGCCATCAAGCTATCGGGAGGAACGGGGGAGGCAAGCCCGGGAGTTGAAAAATCGATGCCGATGGGCCGGTACGGCCCACACTACAATTGTAGCGTCGTCCGTGACGGACGATTCCCCGGCCCACACTACCACACTTGCACCGAATCCGAGGCGAAGATCGCGTCGACCAACGCGGCGTAGTCCACCGTTCCCGCCGTCAGATCGATCACCCGCACCTGCGATTCGCCCTCGGCCTGGAGATGCTGACGTACCACTTCCTGGGCCAGTGAATCCTGCGGTTGGGTGATCAGATGTAAGCGTTGGGCCATGACAGATTCCTCAAAAGCGCAGGACATACCGATTCCGCGCGCATAGCTCGGCCAGCTGCTGGTCATCGATTTCCTCGTAAGGCAAGGTGGCCTCCCCCAGCTCACCCAAAAGCGCCGCGCCACGCTGGACATACACCGGACGCCCAAACTCGCCCACGATCGGGAAATAACGAGTGAAGTTATCCTCATCCACCAGCTCGTCGGGATACTCGCTGAGTGCCAAGACCGCCGCATCGCGAAGATAAACGGTCACGTCCACCTTCTTCCAAGTGCCCACGCCGGCCGCGATACGGATTGCCTCCGCCGTCCGCCCGTCCTTCCGGGGATCGCCGGTGATGATGAACAATGCGCTGGGTTTCATGGTGCTCGCTCAGTTGAAACTCAAAAACCGGTCAGTGCCCACCATCAAATCGTTCACCAACGTGAGCCCGGCAAAGGTCGCCCGGTCGGTCAGGGGGATGCGCCGTTGCTGTGCGCCGTAAGCGCAGGCGTAAAGAATCAGTCCGCGGGCGCGCAAAGACTGGAGGAGCGCATCGTCCACCCCGCGCACCGCCTCATCAATGCAGTAAAGATACACGGTGGCCCCTTTCTCCAAAGCCGCCTCGGCAGTGCGAACTCCATGGACGAAGTTCGCGTGGCCCGGAGCCACGGAGATCAGCACACCCAACTTTTTGCCCTGCAAAGACACGTTAGACCTGAGAGTGGAAATTCTCGGCGAGCGCAACGGCCTTGAGCATCGCTTTGGATTTGTTGACCGTCTCTTGAAACTCATCCTCCGGCGTGGAGTCATTCACCCATCCGCCGCCCGCCTGCACATAAGCCTTCCCGTCCTTGAGCAAGGCGGTGCGAATGGTAATGCAGCAATCCAGATTGCCGTTGAACGAAAAGTACCCCACGCAGCCGCCATAGGGGCCTCGCTGCGTACCCTCGAGCTGGGAGATGAGCTGCATGGCCCGGATCTTCGGTGCCCCGCTCAGCGTCCCCGCCGGGAAGGTCGCCCGCATCAAGTCGTAAGGCGTCCGACCCTGGCTCAGCTTGCCCTCCACTTGGGACACAATATGCATCACATGACTGTAGCGTTCGATGATCATCAGGTCGCGCACGTGGACGGATCCGAAGTCGCAAACGCGACCGATGTCATTCCGAGCCAAATCCACCAGCATCACGTGTTCAGCGCGCTCCTTGGGATCGGCTAAGAGTTCCTTCTCGAGTGCCAAATCTTCCTCGGCCGTGCGCCCGCGACGTCGGGTGCCGGCAATCGGGCGAATCTCCACCTTCCCTTCCTCGCAACGAACATGGATCTCCGGTGAAGCCCCCACCAGCGAGAAGCCTTGCAGCTCCAGCAGGAACATATAGGGCGAGGGATTGATCATCCGCGCCGCCCGATACAAATCAGAGGGCGATGCCTTAATCGAGGTCGAGAACCGCTGCGATCCCACGATCTGAATGATGTCTCCTGCCGTGATGTACTCCTTCGCCTTGCGCACATTGGCGTAAAAGGTCTCCGGGGCTTGGTTCGAGACAAAGGGAACCTCGGGAGTCGAGGGAGGCACATTCACCGGGATCGTCTCTGTCGGCTGCTCGAGCAGTGATACCAGGCGGTCCACCTCCGCCACCGCGTCCTCGTAGGCCACCGCCGCCGAAGTTCCCGGCTCGATAAAGGCATTGACCAGGACCGTGATGGTCTGGGTCACGCGATCAAAGATCAACAACTCGTCGGCGATCAGAAAGTAGAGAACCGGAGTATGCAGTTCATCCTTCGGGGGACGGGGCACGACGGGCTCCACATCGTGAATGAACTCGTATCCAATGAATCCCACCGCGCCTCCGGTAAAGCGGGGTAGTCCGGGAACCGACGCTGCCTGGTATTTGCCGAGAATCCGCTCCACCACCACCAGCCCGTCTTTGACTCGATCCGAGTCGCCCGGTGCCGCGTCGGGGCTGATCAGAAAGGTCTGCTTCACCTTGCCGTTCTCGAGCACTTCGACCTTCGAATCGGTTTGGCGAATGACGCCTCGAGGATTGCAGCCCAGGAACGAGTAGCGACCGATGTGCTCGCCGCCCTCGACCGATTCGAACAAGAAGGAGTCGCCCTGCCCTCGAATCTTGGTGTAGGCCGAGAGTGGCGTTTCGAAGTCTCCGAGCAGACGTCGCACCACTGGGATCAAATTTGCCGAGCCCGCCAGCTTTTGAAATTCTTCCAGAGTCGGTGAATACATAATTCCTTTCAGACCATCGCCCGACGGATCCCACGGACCGCGAGCAGGGAGTAAAACGTCACAGTAACCGCATACGCCACGATACCCACGCCGATTCCAAAGGGGATAATGAGGATCTCGTTACCCACCATGGAAGACCAGGCCAAAGCCAGGCCGATACCACCGACGAGTAGGTTCTGCAGGCCCAAACAGCCGAGAAACAGACGAAGCGGCGTTTCCTGAATCCTTTGAACCTGCCAGTCCCGATAATTTTCTTCCCCATAACTGCGCATCAGCCAGGCCTGCTGGAAGTTGCGTGAGGCCACCAAGGCGCTGGTCGTGCCCAAAATGATGGCGGGAAGGGGAAAAAAGGCGAACCCCACCGAAATGGCCACATTCAGCGGAATAGCCCACCGCCACCCCAGCCAGCGGGCGATCGGATTGGCTTCCAGCAGCAGGCTCGGCGTCGCCACCCAGGTGCTGAACAGATCCGCGCCACGTGACAGGCCGAGCACGGCTAGCAAACTCCACCAAACCCTCCCGCCCAAAGGCACGATGTCCTCCATCACTTCTTGCCGTAGATGGCCTCGGGCGTTTCCAGCTGGGGCTCGGTCACTTCCACCTTCGTCCCGTCGTTACCCACCGACCTGAAAAAGCAGCTCTGATAACCCTCATGACAGGCCGCCCCGGTCTGCTCCACCTGGATGAGCAGGGTGTCACCGTCGCAATCGAAGGCTACATCCTTGACCACCTGCACGTGCCCGCTGGATTCGCCCTTCATCCAGAACTTCTGTCGCGACCGGCTCCAGAAGTGGGTTTTGCCGGTTGCCAGAGTCGTCTCCAGCGAGGCCTTGTTCATCCAAGCCATCATGAGGACCCGTCCCGTCGACTGTTCCTGAACAATCGCCGGAATGAGACCGTCCGCCGTAAATTTAAGCTTCTCAATAAAGCTCATAAGGGGGGAATACTAAGAGGGTAAGGGGCGATTGCAAGCCAGAGGCGAGGGGGAGGGAGCCGTGGGGTGGGTTATCCCAGGGGCTTCCCAGCTTCGTTGGTGGGGAGAAGTTGGAGGATCGACAGCGGACTCAACCCAATCCGCACCGTGATTCGAGATTATTGTGGTTTGCAGTTTTGGCGGGGAGTGGCGGTGTGGTTGACGTAGATGACGAGGTCTTCGACGTGATCGGGATTGAAGAGGTCGGCTTCGAGGATCTCGATCGTCCAGCGGCTGGCGGCGACGCCGCGTTCCCTCCAGGAGGTGAAGCCCTGGGTGGGAGGCTCGCCCTCCTGTGCTGAGAAGACCAGATTGACCGTGGCCCGCAGCTCGGGCAAGGAGGTCCATTCG
>JAEUHE010000226.1 GCA_016793885.1 Verrucomicrobiales bacterium | reverse complement strand
GAAAAACTCCAGGAATGAGCTGGCAAATTTGGCGAAAGATGGCGAAGTTCGCCTTGGCTGGCTTGTTTTGTGTTTTCATCTCTGCCGTGTGGCAGAGCTACAAAATAATGCCAGCCTTTCTTTTCCTGTGGGATGCTAGTGGATTACGATTACGATTACGAGAGGACGGGGACAGGCAAACGCTCACCCGCTCCCCACTCCCCACTCCCCACTCCCCACTCTCCACTCTCCACTCTCCACTCTCCACTCGCTAACCTCCCAACATCGAGCTTGCCTCGGTCGCATCCGATTCTGAGACTGCAGGGGTGAATTTGATCGAACATCCATGAAGACTCTGCACTGGTACCTGCTGCGCCAGGTTCTGGCGACCCTGGCCATGACGGTGCTGATCTTTACGTTCATTCTTCTCTTGGGAGAATCCCTGAAGGAGATGCTCGCGTTGCTGGTCAACGGCCAGGTCAGCATGTTCACGCTGCTGCACGCCATAGCGCTGCTGTTGCCCTTCGTGCTGGTGTTCGCGCTACCCATGGGCTTGCTCACCGCCATGCTCTTGGTCTTTGGAAGGTTTAGCGCCGATCAGGAACTCACCGCCGCGCGGGCCTGCGGGGTAAGCCTGGTGTCCCTCATCTTTCCTATACTGGGTCTGAGCGTCGTTTGCGCCGGGGTCTGCGCCGCGATCAACATGGAATTCGCCCCGCAGTGCCGCAATGCGTACAAGAGCCTGCTCCTGAAGATCGGCACCGACCAGGCCACGTCGTGGTTGTCCGAACGTACCTTCATTCGGGATTTCCCTGGATGTATCCTCTACGCGGGCAAGGTCGACGGCCTGAAGCTCGAAGATGTGCTGTTCTATCAACTGGATGCCGAGGGCAAAAAGAAGAACTACCTGCGTGCAAGCCAGGGCAACATCGAAATCGATCGCACCAACCGCACTGTCAGCCTGACGCTGTTCAACGGTTGGGAGCTGATCTCGGATAGTGGACCTGAGCCTGCCTGGCACTCGTTTGCTGAACTTCAGGTACCCACTATCAACATCCCCTCCGGCTTCTCCGATAAGCCCCGAATCAGCAACATGAGTTCCCGCCAGCTGTGGCAGGAACTTCGAGACCTAGAAAACCGCCTCCAGACCGTACCGGGCGTCGGAAAGCTTACCTCCCAGGAACTGCAGCAACAACTCAAGGCCTCCTCCACCGCGACCAACGCCCTTACGGAACCCATCAAGCTTCAGATTCATAAACAGGCTTCCTTCTCCTTCGCCTGCGTCGGATTCGCTCTCGTCGGGATCCCCCTGGGCATTCGGGCGCACCGACGGGAAACCAGCGTGGGATTCGCCCTATCGCTGCTTATCGTGCTCGCCTACTACAGCTTCTTCATCCTGGCCCAAACCCTCGAGACCCGGCCCGATCTCTATCCCCACCTCATCGTCTGGATCCCCAACTTCCTGTTTCAAGGCCTCGGAATCGTGCTGCTTCGCCGCGCCAATACCGGGGTGTAGCCTTCACCTTTACCTCCGAAAACGGGGGCCACAAGTTGGGCAATACCACATTTTCTCAACTGGGAATTAGGGGCCCGAACCCGCAGGGTTCATAGAAATAAGCCGGGGGTGCCACTGCGCTACAGGCCCCGGCTGATCTCTTTGAGCCCTGCGGGTTCTCGGCCGCGGATACAGACACTCCCCCTCAGGGTAATGAGGGTCTTCCTTCCAAGTCTTTGCGGATCCGCGTTGTCCGCGAAATCCGTGGTCAGTCCATTTCCTGGTTTAGGTTTACCCCCCTTCAGCCTGGCTCCGAATTTGCTTAGCTGACTGAAGAGAACTCCGCCTGCTGCGGAAGCAGCAGAAAGTGTCCCCTCTTAGGATATGAGTGCCTCAATCGACGACAGTCGGAATGAGCGAAAGGCGACGTGGAGGAGCTGCTTCGGAGCAGCTCTCGCCTTGATTCTTGTGCTCGCGTTGTCGTGTGCGGCAAGCCCACAGCTTCACCATTGGCTCCACGGTGACGAGGCCGCCGACTCAGACCACCACTGTCTGGTGCTCACGCTGCAGCTGGGCAAAATAGAAATGGCGGACACGGCAGCCGTCGAGGTCGTTCGTCCCGAAAGAAACCGTGTTGATTTCACGCCGAATGGCTTCTCAGCCATTTCCTGCGGTCGGATTCACCCCTTGCCGTCCGAACGTGGCCCTCCCTCCTCAACCTGACGGAACCGTCGCGCTGACTCAATAAACAGCGGAACTGTCGGCGGCTCAGCACCATTCGCCGAGTGGGAACCAGGGGCGTCCAGCCCGACTCAGGCAACACCGGTCAGGACATCCCGCACGATTGCCCAGTCAAGTATTGCTGATCCGGACCGATCTCTAGTCAGGCCGACTCGCACAGGCGCCCAGCCGGCAACCACGACAAATCAGGACCCCCACGACAGAAAGTTGATAAGACACAGTTCGAAAGATGTAGAGAGAAAGACCTATGACCCAGAATACTGAACCCATTCTTAGAACGGAGAAACTCCGCGTGGAGTTCACTTCACGCGAACTCAAAGAAGGGAAAAAAGTCGCGCTGGAAGGGTTGGACCTGGCGGTGTACGCCGGCGAGGTTTTTGGATTCCTCGGGCCTAACGGAGCTGGCAAGACGACCACGATGAATGTGCTGCTCGGTTTCACCAACGCCACCAGCGGATCGGCCTATCTCTTCGGCCAGGATGTCCGCACGCCGATCGCCCGCCAGCGTATCGGATATCTCCCCGAACTGACTTACTACTACAAGTTTTTAACCGCGGAGGAACTGCTGCGTTTCTACAGTCGCATCTTTAAGCTGAGCCGTTCCGAACGGGATAATCGCATAGACCAGGTCCTAAAGCTCGTTGAGTTGGATCAAGCGCGGAAGCGCCCCATCCGAACCTATTCCAAAGGGATGCAGCAACGCGTCGGGATTGCGCAGGCCCTGATCAACAACCCCGATCTGTTGATCCTCGATGAGCCGACGAGTGGCTTGGACCCCATCGGCCGCATGGAGGTCCGTCAGCTCATCCAACGCTTGAAGAGCGAAGGCAAGACGGTGTTTTTTTCGTCCCACGAACTCGGCGAGGTCGAAACGGTCTGCGACCGGGTCGCCATCCTCTCCAAAGGCCAACTCAAGGCCGCTGGAAATGTACAAAGCCTCATCGCGTCCAATGAAACCAGCTTGGAACAAGCCTTCCTAAGAATTATCGGAGCAAATCTCAACCCCTCTCTCACATGCACACCATCCTCGCAATTGCTGGCGTCGTAATTCTCGAGATGATCCGACGCAAGGACGTCTATGTCCTGCTGTTCCTGACCGGGCTGATCACTCTGTTGCTGGCTTCAGTGGACCTGTTTGGTGACCCGAAGATCGTGCGGTATCTTCGTGAGATATGTCTCACACTGATTTGGATCAGCTCCATCATTATCTCCATCACCACGGCGGCGCGTCAAATCCCGTCCGAAAAGGAGAGCCGCACCTTGTTCCCCCTGCTGGCCAAGCCCGTGACCCGGGGCCAGGTCATTCTGGGAAAGTTCTTCGGCTGCTGGGCGGCCTGCGGCATTTCACTCACGGCCTTCTACGCATTTTTCTGCCTGGTTAACGGAGCCAGGGACGGAACCTGGCCGTTGGCGAACTACTTCCAGGCTTACTGGCTTCACTGCGTCTTCTGTGGAATCGTGGTGGCACTCACCCTGTTCGGATCGGTGTTCTTCACCGCGGTTTCCTCGAATTCCACGATCATGTTCGTCGCCGTCACAACCGTGCTGATCTTGGGTCGGCACCTCCACAAAGTGGCGGTAAAGACCGGCGGCGTGGCTGGAAACGTTCTGGACTTCATGTACTTCGCGGTCCCCCACCTCGAATGGTACGATGTGAGGGATCTCATCGTGCACAGCTGGCCGGTCATCAACTGGGGAGTCATACTGACCGACACTCTCTACGGAGCGGCCTACGGAAGCCTGTTCCTGGTGCTGGCTTGGCTCAGGTTCCGTCGTATGCCCCTTAACTAAACTGAACTAGGGACGATTATGAAACCCTCCCAGCCGACAACAACTTCCGACCGTGACAGTTCCCGAGGCGTGGCCGGAGCCTCCATTCTCTTTTCGGGAGCAGTGTGCTTGGCGAGTCTGGTGCACCCACACCACGAGGAACTCCAGAAGATGAACCCTCATCGGGACGACCCGCTTACCGGCGTCCTGGGCGAAGGGAGAAAGCTCTTCGCCAATCACTTCTACATCAAGGCGGATGCCTACTTTCACAGCGGCTTCTACCCTACCATCTTTGACAATAGGCAGTCGCATCAAACACCGCATATTGCCGAAGATGCCGGGGTACAGGAAGGCAAGAACACCGGGGACGAAGAGGACTTCCTGGGCGAGGCCAGCGGCTGGATTGACAAGCACAGTCGGAAACATTTCCCCTCCGTCCACACCCACCTTGGAGAAGATAGCCCCGGCGCGGCTCAGAACCACCAAGCCCACAATCACGATCATGACCATGACCATGATCATGACCATCAACATGACCACCATGAAAAGGATTCCGAAGCCGACTCGAGCGGGACGGAAAGGGAAATTTTGCCCTGGCTCAAGCTCAGCTCCCGGCTGGATCCGAATCTCATCGAGACCTACACTGTGGGCGCGTATTGGCTGAGGCGGATCAACAAGCATCGAGAAGCGGAGATCTTTCTCCGCGAGGGCATGCAGGCGAATCCCGAGAGTGCGGAAATTCTGTTCGAACTGGGACGCTGCCGTTTCGATGCGAACGACCCAGCGCGGGCACGCAATATTTGGGAGCATAGCTGGAAGCTCTGGCAAAAGCAGGAAAGCGGCAAGGATCCGGAGGTGCAGAACCGGTTTCTCTCCTCTCAGATTTTGTTGAATCTCGCCCGGCTCGAATCGAAGGAGAACAACCGCGAACGAAGTTTGTACTGGCTGAACACCGCACTACCTTTGGCGATCAGCCCGGACCAGATCAAACAGCGCATCGCGGATGTCGAAGCAGGGCGCCCATTCGAGGCCGATAGACCTCACGCCTCGGCCGCCGAGCACCCGCCCGAGGCGACCTCACAGCTAAAATAGCGGCTCCACCAGAATCGTTGGTCCCAACAAGGTGTCAATGGCTCCGGAAAGGATGAGCATGGCCGCTGTGAGTGAGATTCTCCACAACCCGCCTGCGCGTTGGCAGCGCAGGCGGGTCTAATCGGAATCTCAGTCCCGGACCCCGGCGTTGACGCGGAAGAAAGCGCGCCCGCCACCGGCAGGCACGCTGATTTCTTTCAGACGTCCGGTGCCGAGGAAGGCGGCGCCTTCATCGGTCCACGGGCCAGTGACGGCTGGGGCAGACTCAAGGTGATAGGTCAGGCCGTCTTGCGTGACGAAGCTGATCGTGACGTTGCCGCCGCTCCGAGCGATGGCCAGCCGGCTCTCGATGCCGATGACCTCGAAGCAGTACTCGACCTCCCGGCTCTCGATCAACCGGCTGCCCGCCACCAGGGTGCCGCTCGCTTGGAATTTCACCCGATACAAGCCGGGCGCGGTGAAGGACCAGTTGAAGTCCTCGTGGCTGCGGGCGAGGATGGACTTCACGTCGGCGGCCGTAATGCCGTCTCCGCTGTTCATGTGGACCTGCGGGACACCGAAGCCGTCGATACTGTAGAGCGCGAAATGCCCAGGACCTTCGACCCCCTTCAGGGTGAAGCGCAGTTCGTCGTTCACGAAGAGGCCCTTCTCAATCTCCTCAGCCGCGAGGCCGAGGAAGAGCAGTTTGGGATTCTCGACGCCAGGCAGCACCCACACGGGCGTCCCCACCGGGCCGAGAAACGCAAACGCCGTGTTTGTTGGAACCACCCTCTGCGTCAGCGGCGGCAGGTTGAGCACGGCCGCGTCCGGTGAATACTCGGTGTCCGTGTCCTCCGCGTGGACCTCGAACGCAAACGCGCCGCCTTCAAAAACCAGCCCGATGTCGGTATGGCCCCTCTTCAGGCGCGTGGCGGGCTTGAGCAGAACGGAACGCGAGGAGCCATCGGACAGGCGTGTGGCGCCGCCGGCGATCCAGCCGGGTTCGTTTACTCCGTAGGCCACCGTCACTTCGAGGCCGGTTCCAAAGGGTATCAACGTGTTCAGATCACGCATCCCGGTGGCGGACGTCCACACCCAACCGTGCGTGGGGTCGCCGCCGGGGACAAGATTTCCCCAACCGGTCACGACATCGTTGGTACTGATGCCAAAGGCGTAGGTATTGTCGCCACCCAGCGAACCAAGGTCGATCATGCCCGCGCCCTGTTCCCAAAGAAAGGCGTGTTGAACTCCGCTCGTGGTCCGGGAACGGCCCACGACCTTGCCCGCCTCACTGACGGCGAAAGCGCGGCTGTTGTTGCCGCCGAGCGTACCGAGATCATCGGTCGCCACGTTCAACGGCCCGGTGCCGACATGACGGAACGCGCGCGTCTCCCCGTTGCTCAACTGCGCCCAGCCGACAATGACGCCGGAGTTATTGATGCCTTCCGCGCCGCTGGAACTTCCTCCGAAGGTGCCGAGGTCAATCGTTGGGGCGTTCGTGAAGGATAGGAACGCCCGCATGGAGGAGTCGGGCAGATCAAGCGTGCCAACCGTGGTTCCATTGTCGTCCACATCCTGGGCCGATCCGTTCTGGGCACCGAGAATCAGGGGGATGGGCTCGAAGAGGAGGTTAGTGCCGAGGCGATAGGGGACATAGGGTTCAAAATCGCCGGCTGGAGTCGTCGTGGTGCCCACTATCCAACCCGTTTCACTGATGGCATCGGCGCCGGCCGTCCGGCCACCGAACAAACCAAGGTTCTTAAGGTGTCCGTCCTCCCAGAGGAAAATGGGATGGTCAATGTTGTTCGACAGGCTGGAGCCTCCCACCACCACGCCAGCGTTGTTCACATCGATCGCCGTGTTGAATTCCGTGCCGCCAAACGTCCCGAGGTCGATCACCTTATAGACGAAGCTGTCATCCGGTTGCGGAGGCTGGGACAGGCGAGGCGCAGGCACAGTGAAGGTGTAGTACACCACGTCGCTCTGTACCTCCTGATTCCCAGCGACCAACCTCCCTCGCACCTGGAAACCGATGCGATACGTGCCAGGCGCACTGAAAGCCCAGTTCAGATCCGTGTGTCCGCCCGCAAAGACCTGGAAGAAATCCGCCGCCCGAATGCCGTCGGCACTGTTCATGTGCACAACTGGATTTCCGAATCCATCCACCGAATACACTGCAAAATCACCCGCGCCCTGGACGCTGACCAGTTCCATGCGCAGCATGTCGCCGACGAACACGCCAGCCTCGATCTCCTCCGCTGCGAAGCCGAGGAAGAGCAGTCTCTCGTCCTCCACCGCCGGCAGAACCCAGGTCGAGTACCCTGGCTGCCCGAGAAAACTAAAGGCCGCCGTATCCGGAATCGGCTGCTCCGCAGGTTCCCCCACACACAGCACCGCGCCGCCCGGCGCATATTCCGTGTCCGTCTCCTCGTCGTGAATGTGCAGGTCAAACGCACCCTCCTCGAAGGCGATGCCGATGTCCGTGTGTCCGCTCGACAACTTGACCGCCGGACGTGCGATGAAGCCAAGGCGACTGCCGCCCGCGTCCGCGTATTCTCCGACGACCTGGCCCAGATCATTCAGACCGAACACTTCGACCTCAACCGCCCCAGGCGGGCTGAAGACGACTGTATCGCCGTTGGCCCGCCGGAAGAAGCCAGCCGTGTTGGTGAACCCGTTGTTCACCGTACCGGCAATCTCGCCCAGGTTGTTGATATCGCCCGGCAATGTGTGTTCCCAGCCCGCTACCGTGAAGACATTCGTCATGTCGCCCGCAAAGATCACGCCTTGCAGTGTAAAGCTCTCGTTCCATTTCCAACCGGTCATGTCCCCGGCCTCATTCATGCCCCGCGTAACCGTGCCCACCGGCGAACCCACAAAAAGATTGGTCGTCAGTGTGCCATTGGTAGCTCGGCGAAACGACCGGATGAAGAACGGATCCTCGAACCAGTAGCCGTTGACCTGCCCCGCGTCGTTGATACGCCAGGCATAGGTGAACGTCTGGTCCGGACCGTCGATGGTGGTGATGGCGCCATTCGTCTCACGGATGAACCCGTGCTGGATCTCCGGATTCGTGGCGTTGCGGTAAAACCCGGCCACCCGGCCAAAGCTGTCGATTCCTCCGGGGAACGTGGCCGTCGTCCCGGTCACATTGAACACGGTTCGTTGGCTGCCCTCCTGAATGAACCCCTGACTGATGCCGCTGCTGTCCTTGTATCGTCCAACCAGCGTGCCGTCATTGCGAATGTCAGAGAGCAACGTCTCCGTGCCGCCATCGATGTCCACGGTCTCGAACGTGAATGCAGGCATCGGCCGACGCCCGCTCATACCTGGCGGAACAATGTAGGGCTGCATCCCCGATGGAAGATCGATCGCGAAGTAAATCGTTTCAACTCCGCTCTCAATGTAGGGATCCTTACCAGATTCGTAGACCCCGTTTCCATTCGCGTCGCGATAGCCGGATACGATGATATCAGCTTCGTAGATGCCGGGCTTCGTGAAGGCGAAGTTGAAATGTTGATGGCTCCCTTCGAGGATGGCGAGCGTGTCCTTCGAGGAAATTCCGTCAGAAGTGGCCCACCAGACCACGGGACTGCCCAAAGGCGAGACGGTATAAACCGAGAGATGGGCTCCTTCCGGGGCGCGCACTCCGGCAAGTCGCACATGGACCCATGGACCGCTGGCATTCACACGGGGATCGGAGTTGAAATAGGCCGCAGCAGTGCCGCCCGGAATGCCTTCGCCGCCGACGCCGAGCTCCGGGAGAGTGGGAATGGCACCATTGTCTGGCCACACGTAGAGGGGTTGCCCCGCTCCGACCCCAAGGAAATCGAATTGCGAACTGCTGCCTCGAGCGGATAACCCCTCTGCCCCCCCGTAAATCAAAACCTCCTGAGGGTCATGGACGCCGAAGTTGTCGCTGTCGATCACCACGTTCCACCTGTTCGACTCGTAACCAACCGCGATATCGCCGTGGCCCGATGGATAGAAAGTCGTGATGGTCCGCGCTGGCCCGCGCAGTAATGTGAAAACCTCGCCGCCTTCGAACCCGCTCCCGAGCGCTACGCCATTGGCGTCGGTCAGACTTGCCTCGGGAAGAAGGGTCAGTCCGATGGTGCCGCTTCCCGAACCGGTACGCACGCGGACCGAGTAGATGGCCCCGCTTCCGGACACTTCGCTTACCGTCGCTCCGGTGATGGCACTCGATGCCACAATGCCTAAATCTGCCGTGTCAAAACCGTCCACCGGCTCATTGAACGTGATGACGAAGGAGACTTCATCAGCATCGGTCGGCGTCGCTCCCGAACGCTGCAAGGACGCCACAAAGGGTGCAGAACCTGAGACCACCACCTTTCTCCAGGTCTCGGGGGTGAGGCTAAGATTCGCCGCACCTTCGTATGGATCGAGAATTGTTCCACCGTTCAGCCGAACGGCACTGGAAACCAGGGCCACGCCATCAGCGTCCGCATCGGATTCAGTGATCGTGTAGCGGAAGGTCAGTGAAGGTGTTCCGGAACCCGCGAGATAGTCGACCGTGATCAGCTGGGTCCCGACCTGAAGATCAATTTGGGGCGTGCCACTGACCACGACGGGAAAGCCGAAATACAACGTGGTATCCAGATACTGGCCGAGCAGATACTTGCCGTCCGCCGGAGGCACCACGACGTTGGCGCTAGAACCGCGCTGATTCTTGAACAGAAAAACCTGCCCACCAGAGAAACTCGCTGCGGCGATATCCTTGTCGCCGTCGCCATCGAAGTCCGCCGATGTCAACATACTGACCTGCCCAAGCGATTTCGAAATGAGCAACGGGGCGCCGAAGACGCCGTTCCGCTGATTGGCGCTCCAGTAGAAGTCTGGCGCATTGCTATAAGTGGCGACTGCCACGTCGAGATCACCATCCGCGTCATAGTCATCCACGGTGACCGCATATGGACCAGACACATTGAAGGGAAGAACCTGGCGCGGGCCGAAGGCGGCGCCGCCCTGATTTCGATACCACGACACCTCCTCGGCAACATACTCGAGCGAGACAATATCCAGAAGGCCGTCCCCATCCAAGTCGATGACGCGATCCACTCCTCCTCCGTCCCCAGCCGCCATTGTCTGTTTCGGTCCTAGCACGCCGCCGCCTTGGTTCAGATACCAAACTATCATGTCGTTGCGATAGTCACCTAGGATCAGGTCGCGAAGCCCATCGCCGTTGATGTCGCGGACGAACACGCCGCCAATCCCGCCAAAGCCGGAAACAAGAACGGTGCCGGCCGCGAACCCGTTGGTGAGTCCGCGATACAGGATCACGTCCGAGCCGCCGTCGGGTGCTGCGAGAACATCCACTCGTCCGTCATCATCGAGGTCGGCGATTTCCAACCACGGCCCAATATTGTTGGTGTCGAGCACGTGCTTGCTGAACGCTCCGGAACCGCTGTTCTCGTACCACGCGAGCGTACCCGAATACATGCCGCCCAAGGCATCCATGTCACCGTCGCCGTCCAGGTCTCCAGCCTTGCTGAACCAAACACTGTCCGCCGCACCGTCGATCACCTGTTCGTCGCCAAACGCACCGCCTCCGAGGTTGGAATACCAACTAATCCGATTGGCACCGTAGGCACCGGCCAGCACGTCCAGATCACCGTCCCCATCCAAGTCAGCCGGTGAAAGACTCGAGACGCCGCTGAGCGCGCCGCCAACAGCCAACGGCAGGGAGAATGGAACCAGGTAACCGGTAGCCGCGAACGGCGTTGCTACAAACGGGGTCGTCGTGTTGGAATTGGTAACATCGGCGTAGGAGCCAGAAATCTGACCGGCGTTGTTGATGACCCGACCGGTTCCAGGCAGCACCGGATACTCGAAGGAGAAGTCCGCCCGCATTACCCAAGTCCTGGAAACATTGGCTAGATCCCGATAGGTGCCGAGCACCAGGCCGTTGTCGCTGATGGAAAAGGCGATCCCCGAGGCGAGGCCGCCCGGAGGATTGAGCGGGACAATCTGCGAGTACACCCCATTGCGGAGCAAGTACGGCCGGTTGACCGCGTCCTCCAGCTGATAGTGCCCAACGATGTCCCCGGCGTCATTGATCCCGTAGGCACGGGTCAACACAGCGCCGGGAAAGTGGATCTCGGCGGAGACACCGTTGGTGTGAACGAAGCCTCGGATTAACCCGAAGGCGGTGAGGTCGCTGCGCGTTTCGCCGACGAGATGCCCGAGATTGTTAATTTCGGAAATCGACGTGCTGGCGACTCCTGGATAGTCAAAGGGCTCGATGGTGCCGTCAGCCCGCCGAATGAAGCCACGCGTCTGGTTGGCCGGAGCGCCATTGGTTCTATAACGTCCGACCAAGTCCCCCGCGTCATTCAGGCCCTGGGCAACCAGCCCGGGATTGCTCGTGGCGACATTGACATGGGTGATCTCCACGTAGTTCCCGAAAAAGTTGTCGGCAAAGAGATACGAACGAATTAGGCTGGTGGTGGCTACGCGACCCCGATTGTCCATCGCATTGGCAAACCCACCAGTTTGAGCCGGGTTACCCACTTTGACATAGGAATAATCCGTCGCGCGGGTCGACGGGACGAACGTGGCGCACAACAACAGCAGCAGGCACAGCCAGGGGCGGCGCGCGTTGACTAAGGTCCGAGTCAGGATGGACTGAGGAAACGAGGGATTCTCGGAGCCCATCCTAGGGAGTCCACGCTGGGAGGTTTGCTGATCTCGATACTTCATATCTGATTTGGGTGGTTGGGTTATGGATTCAGTTGAGTAAAATAGGGGTCGTCAGTTGTCGGGAAAGGAGCGGACACGGAAGTAGCGATGGCCGGAGGTCACGTCGACACTCAGCAGCGCTGGCGTTCCGCTGCCGGAAAGTGGGCTACCTTGGGCGGCCCACGGTCCGGTTGGGCTGGTGGCGCTTTGAAGCTCGTAAGCCAATCCTTCAAGGGTTTCAAACGAGACCATGCCGCCGTCGGTTGAGAGCCGTAACTCCAAACGGGTGGGCAGGACCGGGGCAAGGGTCACCGTGTATTCGGGTGACGAAAGAAGTCCAGCCGTGCCCGTGTCGACGAGTCGAAAGACGACCCTGCGCTTACCGATAAACCCCTCCCCCACCACCGTGCTGTCAATGAAGAGGATAGGATGGTTGTGGAGGTTTCCCGTGGCACCAACACGCAGTCGCTCCCCAGCATCGTCGGCAAACACAGCCGCCGGCGCGGTGAACGACCGCAACGACAGCCCGGCATCGATCGCCACCACCTCGAGAAACACATTGGCCCCGCTCGAGAGCGGTTGGAGAAGGGTTACCGGATCCGCTTCCACGACTCCGTCAAAGCCCAAGCCCGTGCTGGACCAACCGCGGAACGGGCCAGACGACACCGGAGACAGAAAGAGTGTGCGGACGGGAACGTTCATCGCCACCAAAGTCCTCGTTGCCGTCTGTCCAATGAGAATGTCCCCCGCATGCTGCGCGCTGGCGGAGACGAGGCTGACGAGGGCCCACAGCGACAGAATCGGAATTAGGCGTTTCATGGGGATCTCACTCGGAAGAAGCTATTCCTGGCGTCCGCGATCAGCGGTTGTTCGTGACGACCGCCGTTACCGGCAAACGCCGGGCCATACTCCCTCCACGGCCCACCAGGCGTGGGCGCGGAGACAAATTGATTCGTGAGACCCTCTAGCGTGAACAGCGATAGTGAAAGTATGCCATTCGTCCCGTGCTCCAACGTCAGTCGCATTTCCTGCGCCGCACGAAATTGGTCCACGGCGGCCGTGAACGCCGTTGGCGACAAACCATTGTTGAACACAAGATGCACGGGCGGCGCAGAGGCGTACTGCGGGGAGCGCAATGTCAGTGGGAAGCTGTAGGCACCAAGTGCGGGCGGAAGTCCGTTCGTCGCACGCAAGGTAAACACAAAGTGGGTATGGATGCTGCCGCGGGTGCCCGTCTCAGCGATCCGGTAGCCAGGCACAAACGCCTGATCGCGACGAATGGTCACCAGGTTCGCTGGGCCGAACGGTCCTGGCTCAATAAACTCCATGACCTCGGTGAAGACGTTCGTCGATGCCCAGGTGTCCCCATTCCAGAGCTGAAGCGGCCCAGTGATATCGAACTCGATGGAGTCTTGAAACTTGAAGCCGCTGCCGGCGAAGCCTGGGTTGTCCGTAGCCCACACGGTACCATCACCCCGCACGTCGTTCTCACGAAGATCTCCAGTATGGAGAACCGCACCGACACGCAAGCCACTTTGTGTGTGGGTAATGACAATGTCGGAATGGGCGGCGGAGAGCATCCCCCCATCGAGAGCAAGCCCCACCGACAGCGAGATGGCCATCAAGACGCGCTGAGTCAGCTTCATAAGGTTCATGGGAAGTCTACGGGACTAGGATGGCGGCTCGGAACAGGGTCATAGGAGGGGTGCGGTCAATCGATGCAATCGGAACTCGTGGTTGGACGGGAGTGACCTCGCTCAGCAGATTCCACTCGAATCCGTTCACGCTGGTTTCAATCCTCAAGGGAAGCCCAGGGGTCGTTTCCACAACAATGGCGGCGGGATGGTCCGTGGAAGCCGAGATCAACTCGAAGCGCGGGCCCGGGGGAGGTTGAACATCGAACCATATCCAACCTGTGCTCTTCACCTCCGCGACTTGGCCTGAACGCAAGGAGCCCTTCGCCTCAAACTGCACCGCATATCTGCCGGGATGACTGAAGAGCCAATTGACGTGGCGGTGCGTTCCCGGCCCCACCGAGAGAATCTGAACATCATTGCTTCCCAAGCCATCTCGGGTGTTCCAAGCCGGAGTCACCCGACCAAACGGATCCGTTGAGTAGGTGGCCATGTGGCCTGGGCCCTCGACCGCCAGCAATCGCAGTTGGATGGAATTGTTGACGAAGATTCCCCGGGAGATGCCCTCCGCCGAAAAACCAAGAAACGGCAGGCCCAACACGGGCGACTCGGGAATCAGCCAAACGTGACCACCCGCGGCCCCATACAGCGAGTGCGGATCGGAAACCGCCGGGATCTTGACCAAGCTCCAGTAGGGCACCAAAACCGGATTCTCTTCGAGTTTGAGGCGTCCGTAATTGAGATCGTAGATGGAAAAGCTCCATCCCGCGGCTGGGTCATAGTTCACCTCCAAATCGAGGTGATAGAACCCATGGCCGCGTCCGGCTCCCAACAGGCAGAGCAACCAAGCAACGCATAGAGCACGAAACGCAGCCATGGGGTCAAAAGTTCAAAGGGGAGTCGTGTCGGCGCACCTTAGTTTCCCTCGAGCTTTCTCAGGCGGAAGAATTGGCCCGGTTCATCGGCCGGTAGCACTAGCGATGCGCTGCCGGTCTGGGCTGCGCCTTCGCCAGCGCCCACGGAATCCACGTTCATCGCCTGGGTAACCGCCGTCCAGGGGCCGTCCGGCGTTGGAGCGGATTCCAGGACATAGCCAACAGTAACCGCCGGAGCTTGAACCCGCACCGTCCGCTCAATACTCACGCTCGGGGCTCCGACCACACGAAAGTCAAAGAAAGAGATTCCCGACTCCGGCACTCGAACGGTTCCCTCGCCGCCGCTGATATCGACAAAGCGGAACGCGGCCGTGTAAGGCCCAGTCGCCGCCGACGCCTCGGCCCAGAAAACCGGCTGAAAGTCGAAATCGTTCGCATCACCCAGCACCACCCGGTCGCCCGGGTTCGTCACGACGTCCATTTGATTCCCAAGCCCGATGTGCAGTCCCGGGCTAAGCCAAACCAGCTCAAAGGCCAGAGTGGATGCCGGGATCGGTTTGGAGTAGACCGCGTTGTCGAAGTTGCCGAAGTTTGGAAAGCGGTTGAACAGCATATGCCATTCGGGAGATCCGTAACCAAACTCATTCGTTGCGGTGGCGGTGCGCTCGTATCGAAGCGACTGAACCGAACGGAACCTCATAGTGCTGTAATTCTCTGGGGTGGTGGCACTCACCAACTTCCCCGCCCAGACTCCCTTCCCAGGAACCAGGGTCAACGGGGCTTGCCGAGTGGCCACTTCGGGAATTCGAGCGTTCGAATTGGTCGGCACAATGGTGAGGTCGTTGGTCGGCCCCGAGTAAGAAAAGCTGCCCAGATTGTGGAAGTGATTAGCCAGCCGGTTTTCCGCGGAAGGATGCGGAAAAAAAAGAGTGATGTGTCCACGGTTCGGATTGGGCAGGCCGCGATAAATCGCCGGAGCGAACACCCCAGGGAGATCGTCATAGCCGATGTAGTAGCCAGAGATGTCGGCGCGGGCCGAGTTAAAGGTCATCGCCAAAGCAGCGGCGACAATCAGAGTTTTTACGTTTGTCATTGGGTTTGGGTATCGTTGTTTGTCTGTGTCAGGAATTGCTCTCGGTCTTTTTCTCGTTCACGGGCTCGAGTTGTTTCCATTGGGGGAACGGGTCAGGAAACTTGTCCCAGGAGGCCGTGCCACGTTCCATTTCCGAGTCGGTAAGCAGACAGGTGTCGAGGGCGGAGCGCATCCGCTTCTCCTCGAGTTGCTGGCCGATAAAGACCAGTTCCTGGCGGCGATCGCCGTGCGGCTTTACGGAGAATCGCTTGATTTCGGCGAGCGAGACTTTGTCGGTCGGCCAGTATTTCTTGTGCACCGCGGCCCACCAGAATCCCGCGCATTGATGAACACCGGTGCCGCCGGCCTGTTGCCATAGCCCAGCTTGGTCCATTCGCGTCGCTAGCCAGAAGTGACCTTTGCTGCGCAGCAGGCCGGGCCAGGTTTGGTGAATGAACTTCCAAAATCGACGGGGATGAAAAGGTCGCCGCGCGCGATAGACGAAGCTGCCAATGCCGTATTCTTCAGTCTCAGGCTGTTCCTCGCCGCGCATGACCTTCATCCAACCTGGCGCCTGCTGAGCAGCGCCAAAATCGAACCGCTTGGTGTCGAGCACCTCCTGAAGAGGAACTTGACCCTGTTCCGACTCGACGATCCGGGCGCGGGGGTTGAGCTTGGCCAGGATCGCGCGCAGGGACTTTCGTGCTGCGGCGGTTACCAGATCGGTCTTGTTGATGACTATGACGTCGCAGAACTCGACTTGATCGATAAGGAGATCCGTCACAGTGCGCTCGTCATCGGCGTTGAGGGCTGCGCGACGCTTCTTCAGCGAGTCGGACTGCTTAAAATCGCGCAGGAAGTTCTTCGCATCGACCACGGTGACCATGGTGTCGAGGCGGGCGATCTTACTGAGGGTTTTGCCGTCAGTGTCCGTGAAGGTGAACGTCTCCGCCACAGGCAGAGGCTCGCTGATGCCGGTTGATTCGATGAGCAAGTAGTCGAACTTGCGCGCCTTCGCGAGCTTGGCGACCTCTTTGAGCAAGTCCTCCCGCAAAGTGCAACAAATGCAGCCGTTCTGCATCTCGACGAGCTTTTCTTCGGTGCGGGAGAGCTTGGCACCACCATTGGCAATGAGTGCCCCGTCGATGTTGACCTCACTCATATCGTTGACGATTACCGCGACCCGGAGTCCCTCTCTATTGTGGAGGACGTGATTCAGCAGGGTCGTTTTGCCCGCGCCGAGAAACCCGGACAGCACCGTGACGGGTAGTAAGCGAGACTTGGAAATAGACTTTTTGCGCATAGGATTTGCTATATTTCAGGCCCTTACGCCAACCGTAGACACACGAACTCAGCGAGGGGACAGCACTCAACAACCGTCCGGATGCAAACCACCGGACGAACAACGATCAAGGTGACTAAGATTCCGAAGGAGATTTAAGGAGGGGGGAGAACAGACACTTCGCTAGGGACACAGCGGGCGGGAAATCCGCAGGCAGGATCAAGCGATGCAGGGTCAGCTCACCCGATAGGAAAGTGGAGGACCGCAGCTAAAGGGAAGAAGGTGAAGCAGGCCGCTTGGTGAAGTCTCCAAGCAAGGCAGAGGCAACAGCAACTCAACGACCTCAAAGGATGGCAGTTCACACCAGGCGGTGAACAAAGCCATCTGACCCAGGGCGAACAACTGGACCGCGCAGCCAGCGTCTTCGTCATCCGATGAAGAACCACAAGGAGCCCCGGAGCCAAAAGTTGCCGAATGAGCGGTGGCGGCAGCCTCCGCATGGGCATGGCCGCAACCGCTGTGACCCACGTGCGCCCGCGCCCATAGATCCTGGGAAGTGACTCCCCGACCGGCGGAGGGGATGGGATGCCCATGAAACCTTCGATGCGCATCCGCATCCTGCGAGAGCCACAACAGCAGCACCAGAGCGGCCAACTGCAACAGAGCCGCAAAAGCCACCCCAGGGTGACGATCCAGCGAGTTGAGTTGGCACGACTTCATTTGCAAATCGTTTGCACTACATCAAACCTCCGCTCAGGTGACAAGCTATTTCGATTTTTTTTGTAGTTGAGCTAATTCCTAATCGCTCGGAAGTAGCGCTGGAGTTTTCCCTGAGTGGAATAGAGTCGTGAGATCTTGTTTCCACCGCCGGTGACGACCGCCTCCACCGTGCTCCACTCCACGAGGTCGGCTGAGCCTTCGATGCGATAGCTCACCCCACGCGCTGCAAAGAACTCGAATTCGACGGCGGTGCGGATCACAGCGGAGCCATCAGGCGTGCTATCGGCGGTGGTAGGGTTAAAGCCCGCAGTCACTTCCACCCCATCGTTAAACCCATCCCCGTCGGTGTCAGCGACGGATGGATTCGTGCCCGTGTCGGCGTTGTCCACAAAGGATCCCGTGTTCGTTTCCACCCCGTCCCCCAGGCCATCATTGTCGGAGTCCGCCTTCAGAGCATTGGTGCCGGTGTCCCCCACGCCCACATAAACCCCGGTACCCGTTTCCACTCCATCGAGCAGCCCATCGCCGTCGGTATCAGGGACATTCGCTTTGGTGCCTCGATTGGACTCAGCCAGGTTGCTCAATCCATCACTGTCCAAGTCCAGGGCCGCGTCGTTGACCTCAGGATTAAGCCCGTTGGCAGCTTCATAGCCATTCGGCATGCCGTCGCCATCCGTGTCGTCCGCCGCACTGACCACTTCCACTTGAACGCTGTCAAAATCCCCGAAGGTGTTCTCAGGCGCACCGTTGATGTCGGAACGCTGCTGAAACAAGGCCACCGTAAAGCTGTCGCCATAGGCCTCTAAAGGAAGATTCGGATTGAAGGCATCGAACAACGTGACGGCCAACGGTTCCCCGGAGGAGGAGAGTGTCGTTAAACTCGTCCCATCCGCCGTGATCTCCAGAACGAAGGTCCGGAAGGCCTCAGCCCCGCCGTTCGGATCATTGGGCGGAAAGTGCACGAAGGCGGCCCGCTTGTTCGCGCTTCCTTCGCTATCGACGTAGAAATCACCCCAATCCGGGGCGCTGGGCCGATTGGCCCCAGCGGAAGCCTGGGTGAAGTTCCCCGATGAGCCGAGAATAGAAACACCAGCCGAGGCATCGGAAGCGCCCCCCTCCCCTGCCCCCGTCTGATTCAAGGGACGCAGACGGGCGCTCACCCGCACCAGAGTCACGCCCGACAACGGAAATGTAGTGGCAGTTTGAATTCCAACAATTTCCTCGGCCCCGCCCGCAGCTGAGCCCATACGAAGTGATTTCCCATCGTTCCCCAGGCCAACGATCCCCAGCGAAAGCTCGGGCGCGCCGGCTCCATGAGGCTGCCATTGCTCACCGATGGAGAAACTCGTGAAGGAGTCTTCAAAAACGACCGCCGCCTGCGTCGCAGACGAAATACCCAGAAACAGAGAGGCAGCCACCCAGGCAGCCGACCGCGTGACAATGAGTTGAGTCATAAGAATTCTCGATTGGATTGTGATTGAACGACCGCTCCCCCCGCACCGATTCGACGATCACTCCTCCTCAGGAAGAACGTCGGCACGGAACCGGAAGGGAATGCACCGACCTTACAAAGTATCCCCGCGCTGACCAGCGGAAAGCGGGCGTCATTTGCTTCTGGCCTTGACAGAACCAAACCCCTAAGTTTAATTGCTAACGATTTGCAATTATGACATCGCAACCCAAACCACCTTCTGCACTGATGCGGATCGGCGGCTGGACCCAGCTTTTCCTGCTGGGAGCGATGCTTTGGTTAGCTTCGGATCACGAGGCGCATTCCCGTCTGCATTCGCACGGCGGGGATCATGCCCACTGTGCCGGCGACGGCCATGCGCAGGATAGCGACGAGCCTGAGGGCTGCGTGATCGATCTTTTTGCGCACGGCAAGCTCTCCTTGGATGCGCACAACCCGAGCCGATACAGCATCACCCTGTCGGAGGCACTAGTCGCACGGCCAGCAGAGCTTCCATTTCACTACCCACCTCCCTCATATCTCAGTCCCTTCACCTGCGGTCCCCCCTGCTGACGGTTATCCTCGACGATTTACTCCTAATCTACACCCGCAGAGGTCATGAACCTCAGGTCGTGGTCCTGGAGCCCTCCCATTCAGAAGTCAGTTCCCTAATCAGCGGCAGCGCAGCTAGCGAGAGTTATTCGTTTGGATGACAAATCAGTGCCTGGGGCGTGTTGTGTTCACGTTCCTTCCCGCACTGAACCGAGCCCCGCCCGTCGCACCAGCGTGGGCGGGGCTCCCCCAGACCAAGACGCGCTCGAATCGCCATGAAAATCGAGATCCTCAGCAATCGGCCTCGCAAGACGACGCAACCCTAGCCATTACCTCAAAGATTTCTCCTCACTAAACCTTCCAATGCATCTCACAGACAAACGCATCCCGGTCACTGTGCTGACCGGCTTTCTAGGGTCCGGTAAAACCACCCTCCTCAACCGAATCCTCACCGAGCAGCACGGCCAGCGCATTGCCGTGATCGAGAATGAATTTGGAGAAATCGGCATCGACAACGAGCTGGTCATCAATGCGGACGAGGAGATCTTCGAGATGAACAATGGATGCATCTGCTGCACTGTGCGCGGCGACCTCATCCGCATTCTGAACAACCTCGTTAAGCGCAAGAACCAGCTCGACCTCATTTTGATAGAAACCACCGGGCTCGCCGATCCGGCTCCGGTGGCGCAAACCTTCTTCGTCGATGAGGACGTGAAGGAAAAATTTCGCCTGGATGCGATCATCACCCTGGTGGACGCCAAACACGTGTGGCATCACATCGACTCAAGCAAGGAGTGTCCCGAGCAGATCGGCTTCGCAGATCGGATCATTCTCAACAAGACCGACCTGGTCTCCGAGGCCGACCTCGTGAAGGTTGAAAAGCGCATCCAGGCGATGAACTCGCAGGCCCGAGTGTTTCGCGCGCAAAATGCGAATGTGCCCCTCAAGGAGCTCCTCGCTTTATCGGCCTTCGATCTGAGCGAGAAGCTGTCCGTGTATCCGGATTTTCTGAAGCCCGAACTGCCCTACGAATGGGGTGGCATCTACTCCCTGAATGCAGGGATCCATACCATTCGCCTCCAGGCGGGCCCTGACCCATCCATGGGCTTGGCCCTCTTTGGGATTTCCGATGCAGGCTCCAACAGCTGGGAGCAAGCCAAGGAGTCGGCCGTTCATCCATTCAGCGCCCCCGCCGCGCAGCGGACATCCGGGGCCTCGTTCAAACCAAGTCCGCAGCTGAACGAGCTGCAACTGAACGAGAACGGCGGCACGTTTACCGTCGAAATCCCGTCTCCCGGTTCGTACGCGGTGTTTACCCAGCATGGCCCGGATGAGTTTGGCATGACACTCTCCAGCGGAGACCAGGTCCTCAGCCCTTCGGCGATGGAGTCCTTTGCCGGCCACCACACTCACGATGACTCCGTAACCTCGGTGGGCATCAGCGAGCCCTGCCCGGTGGCTCCTGACAAACTGAACGAATGGCTGGGGACCCTGCTTCGGGAGAAGGGGCAGGACATTTATCGGATGAAGGGCATCATCCATGTGCAGGGTCAGGACTGTCGCTTTGTGTTCCAAGGAGTTCACATGCTCTTCGATGGCCGGCTGGACCGCCCGTGGAAGCAGCAGGAACAGCGCTGCAATCAGATCGTGTTCATCGGGAAGAATCTGAACCGAGCCGAGCTGGAGAGTGGTTTTCGCAGCTGTTTGGCCTAAACGGAGACCATCGCTCTTCGCTCCCGCTCATGTCTCTCCGCCGCTATCTCATGGTTGCTGCCGGAACTGCGACCGACCTCTTGCGTCAGCCGATCAGCCTGATACTCCTCCTAGGCTCCCTGGGGTTCATGGGCCTCATTGCCAATGTCTACTACATCGGGTTTGGAGATGACGGGCGCTTGGTGAAGAATTCGATCCTCGCCCTCATTCTGCTCACGGGCCTGTTTAGTTCGGTGACGAGCGCGAGCAGCACCCTGGCCAAGGAAATCCGGGGAGGGACGGCTCTCGCCGTGCTGGCCAAGCCAGTCTCGCGATCCGGCTTTCTCTTGGCGAAATTCTCGGGCCTGGTGTTGGCGCTCGGTGCCCAAGTCGCAATTCAGCTCATCTCCGCGCTTACCGTCTCGAGGCTGGCGCCCTCGTCGCAACAAGAGTCCAACAGCCCCGAGTTTACCCTCTACTTTCTGGCGCTCCTCGCGGCCCCGATGGCGGGAGCGGCCGTCAACTACTTTGCTCAGCGTCACTTCATTAGCAGTTCAATCCTGGCCCTGGCAGTGTCTGCCACGGGCATCTTCTCCCTCACCAGCTTCATGTCGCCGGACGGCCAAACAGAAACCTTCTGGAATCGAACCGACTGGCGAATGCTCCAAGCGGGCGTCTTGATCTGGCTGGCCATCCTGGTCTTGGCAGCCGGCGCTCTGGCCTGCTCGACCAGGCTGGACACCTTGCCGACGCTGGGCCTCTGTCTCAGTATTTTCGTCTTCGGCCTGATGTCCGACTATCTGTTCGGGCGAGCGGCGCAACAGGGATCGACGCTGGCCAACCTCTGTTACAGCTTGGTGCCTAACTGGCAGCTGTTTTGGACCGGCGACGCCCTGGGCGCTGAGAAAACCATCCCCTGGAGTTATGTAGCGAAGACCTCAAGCTATGCCGCCGGGTGGGTGATCGGGCTGCTCTCGATTGGGGTATGGCTCTTCCAGGATCGTGACCTGACCCGCTGACATGAGTAACACCAACCCTTCCAAAATCATGGCAGCCGGAGCGGTAAGCCTTTTGCTCACCGGCGCCGCCGATATCGCGCTCTCGCTTCACAGTCACTCCGCCACCGGCCGAGTCGGGGCCTGCATGGCCGCCATCGGAGCCCTCGTCGCCTTGACGAACTGGATGCAACTCCGCCTCCAGGAACGTGAGAAACGGGAACGGCGGGAGTTTGAATCGGTTCAGCACCAAAAAGCTGGAAGCGCGCTGTTCAGTGAAACTCAGCAAACCTTCCGAGCCGAGCAAGCTCGGGCCAGCTTTGATCGCTGGATCGCACCCCTTCTCACCCTCCTGATTGGCCTGACCCAGATTGGGCTGTGCCTCTGGCTGTGGCGCCTGCGATCGTCCTTTAAGCCACTGCTCGCCGACCGCGTCGGGCTGGCTCTGGCAGTCTTTGGCCTTCTCAGCCTGATTCTCTTCCTATTCGGAAAGTATGCCCTCATCAAAGCCCGCTATGAGGGAATTCGCTCATTGAAGCCGGTGGCGAACTTCGTGCTCTTGCTCGCCTTCTTGAACGGCCTAAGCGCTGTCGCTGCCGGCTGCCACTGGGCTGGAATTCCCCAAGCGGATGGGCTCTTAGCCACCGGTTTCATCGGACTGCTCGGACTGCTCGGCCTCGAGACCGGCATTCACCTGGTGCTCGGCTTCTATCGCCCCCGATCCCAACGATCGGAGGCTCCTCCCGTTTACGAAAGCCGGCTTCTCGGTCTGCTGACCGAACCCGAAACTCTCTTTCATACTGCCGCTCAATCGCTCGACTATCAGTTTGGGTTCAAGGTCTCCGAGACCTGGTTCTACCGATACCTCGAGCAGCGATTGGTCGGCTTGGTGGCTCTCCAGCTGGCGGTGGTCTGGATCTCGACCACCTTGGTGATGATTGAACCGCATCAGGAAGGGGTGCGTGAACGGTTCGGCCAGGTAAACACTCAGCAAACCACCCTCGGACCGGGACTCCATTTCAAGCTCCCCTGGCCGATCGACCACATCGAGATCCGTCCCACGCGCCAACTCCAGCAGATCAATCTGGGGTTCCTGCCTGACCCGGAGCTGCAGAAGGAAAAGACGCTCCTGTGGACGCGAAGCCACTACAAGGAAGAGTTCAACCTCTTGGTGGCAACTCAGGACGAAATCCCCGTGTCGTCGTCCTCTTCCCAGGAACAATCCGTCCCCGTGAACCTCATCACCGTCAGCATCCCGATGCAGTTTCAGGTGACCAACCTGCTGCAGTGGGCTTACCGCCATGCGAACGGCGTCCAGCTGCTGGAGTCGCTGGCCACCCGGGAAGTGGTCAGATACCTGGTCACGGTGGATGTTCATCACCTCATGTCCTACGGACGACTGGAGGCGGCGGAGTCGCTCCGACGTTCCATCCAAGCGGAAGCAGAACGTCACCAGTTGGGAGTGGAGATTCTCTTCCTGGGACTCCAGGACATCCATCCGCCAGTGGAGGTCGTGAGCGCTTATGAAGGGGTGATCGGAGCCACCCAGGAGCGCGAGACCAAGATTCTCAAGGCTCAGGGTTACCAGGCGGAGCACGTGCCCATGGCTCGCGCCGAGGCGTTCAAGAAGGTCGAATCAGCCCAGGGTGAGCGACGTTCACAGATCCTCTCCTCGGCCGCGAAATCCGAGCGGTTCCGTCATCAGCTGGCGGCTTGGAACGCTTCACCCGATGTCTATGCCCGACATGCCTATCATGAGACCTTCCATCGGGCCACCGAGGGAGCGCGAAAGTTCGTGCTCATGACCACCAACTTGCACGAGCACTATTGGCTCAACTTTGAGGACAAGCTCCGGCCAGATCTTCTGGACGTAACGGTCCCGCCCAGCCGAAAGCCCAGCGAACGCAACTAAGACGCCCCCCCCATCACTCCACCCATGAAGAGGAACCTAATCACCACCCTGGCCGGCCTGTTGCTCGGCCTGTTTTTTATCACGTTACTGACGCTGTTCCAGTTGCGGGAGTCCGAGATAGGGGTTGTAACCACCTTTGGGCGCTTTAGCAGGTCCTTGTCGGATCCAGGCCTCTATGCGCGCTGGCCATGGCCGGTCCAGAGGATCTATCGGTTCGATAAACGCATCCAGAATTTCGAGAGAAAGTTCGAGCAGACGACGACTGCGGACGGCCGCAGCCTCATCATCAGCGCGTTCCTGGGCTATCGCATCAGCAACCCACGCCTGTTTCTCGAACGTTTCGCGGGCGGCGATCTAACCAGCGCCGAACTCAACCTCGAAGGGCTGCTCCGAGATACAAAGAATGGGGTGATCGGCCGCCACGCCTTCAGCGACCTCATCTCGACAAACCGGGCGCGGGTCAAGCTGCGAGACATCGAGCAGGAAATGTTGACCCTCATCCAACCCAAGGCGGAGTCCAACTATGGGATCACCATCGAGCTGCTAGGAATCAAGCAGCTGGGGCTGCCTGAAAGCATCACCAGCAAGGTGTTCGAACGCATGAAAGCCGAGCGCCAACGGCTGGTGAAGCAGTTCCAGAGCGAGGGGGAGGCCGAAGCGATTCGCATTCAAGCCGACGCGGACCGGATTCGACAGGAAATCCTCTCCCAGGCCGAGGCGCAAGCGATGGTAATCCGCGGCCAAGGCGAAGCCGAGGCGGCTAAATCATATGCGATCTTCGAGCAGAACCCCGAACTCGCGGTGTTCCTCATCCAACTGAACGCGCTGTCGGCCTCGCTCAAGGATCGATCCACGCTGGTGCTCGATCCGCAGACGCCGCCTTTCAATCTGCTCAAGGGACACCTTCCCGAGAAACCGGCCTCCGCTGGGAAGAGCCCGAACTCTACGTCCGATCGGCCATGAACCAATCTCCCTCCTCACCACCTCGGCCAGGAGCCCCGCAGGGACCCAAGCCCGATCCTGCGCGGCCGCTGGAGCAGGAGCTCGGCTCCCAAGCGCTGAATGAAGCGCTCAAGAGCGGCTTCCGGGTCATTCACTGGCTCATGATCCTCGTTCTGATCAGCGCCCTGTTCTCAGGGATCGTCACAATCCAGCCCAATGAGGTGGCGGTCATCCTGCGCTTTGGGAAGGCCGTTGAGACGCGCGGCGACCGGCTTCTGCAACCCGGGTTGCACTTCGCTTTCCCCTACCCCATCGACGAAATTGTTCGCATTCCGGTGGGACTCAGCCAAACGGTTCAGTCCACCATCGGCTGGTACGCCACTACGCCGGAGCTGGAGGCCAAGAATCAGGAACCGCCAGCTCGCGACGCCCTGACACCGGGAGCGGACGGTTACCTCATCACCTCCGATGGCAACATCCTTCACTGTCGGGCAACCCTGAAGTACCGCATCACCGATCCCGTCCGGCACGCGTTCCGATTCCGGGAAATGAAGTCGATCCTGCAAAACGCTCTCAATAACGCTCTCCTTCATGGAGCCAGTGAGTTCACGGCCGATGCCGCACTCTACCGCCGCAAGATCGAGTTTAAGGAGGCGGTGATCGAACATCTCTCGGAACGAATCCGCAGCCAGGAACTGGGCATCACTCTCGATCCTCTGGATATTCAGGTCGCGGCCCCGCTCAGCGTCCGCCCCGCATTCGAAGCGGTGCTTGCCGCCGAGCAGGAGCGGAGCCAACGAATCAACGAGGCGCAGGCCGATGCGGGCCAGACCATCCTGAAATCCGCGGGGGAATCGAACGCCGTCCATAGCGCCAGCCTGGCGGCCAGCAATCAAATGGTGCTCGCCGTCGCGGCCGAGGCTCAGTTCTTCAGCGCCCAGCGGCATCACTTCGAAGCCAATCCGAAACTGGTCAGTCAACGGCTGATCACGGAGACCCTGGAGCGGGTCTTCACCAATGCGCAGGACAAATTCATTCTCCCGGCGGGACACCCGGGGGTTGCCCGCGAGCTTCGCCTTCAGCTGAACCGCGAACCGGTGCGACTGACGACCAAGGAACCACAGCTTTGATCACAACCCTCCATCTCTCTGCCGCATGCAAGTCACATCGTTGACAAGTCGCACTCAGGACTGCGCAGCTCCAGCCGAGGCCCCTTCCCCGGGAGAGTCCTCCCTGCGACTCCAGCAGACGCTCGTGGGGATGGTCTTCATTCTGAACGCGGCGCTCGCTGAAACGTTCTTCACCCAAGGCGCGCTGGTCGCCGGTCTCAGCGGAGCCATCGGGGCGATTCTCCTGGGTGGCCCCATCGTTTGGACTTCCATCAAGGACCTGCGCCGCGGGCAGGTGAGCATCAACGAATTGGTCAGTCTGGCGGTCATTGCCTCCTTCGCCACCGGCGACTACAAGACCGCCGGCATCGTGTCGTTCTTCATGCTCATCGGAGAGATCATCGAGACCCGGACCGCCGCAGGGGCTCGCGCCTCGATCGAATCCCTCATAAAGCTGACGCCCACGCGGGCACGGCGACTCGGCCCCGCAGGCGAGGAAGAAATCGCGACGAGCGACCTCAAAATCGGGGATCAAATCCGGGTTCGCCCCGGCGACAACATCGCTGCCGATGGCCGAGTGGTCAAAGGAAGCGGCTCGGTCAACCAGGCCAGTATCACGGGTGAATCGCTGCCGGTGGACAAGAAGGTCGACGACGAGGTCTTCGCCGGCACCACCAACCTCAACGGCGTGCTCGAGATTGAGGTCACTCGCGCCGGCGAGGACACCACGCTGGGAAAGGTCCGCGACCTGATCTTGTCCGCGGAGCAGACCAAGCTCCCGATCATGCGGCTCATGGACCAATACATGGGCTACTACACTCCCCTGGTTCTTACCCTGGGAGCCTTGGTCTGGATGTTCACTCGCGACCTCAACCGCGTGATCTCAGTCCTCGTCGTCTCCTGTCCCTGCGCCTTTATCCTCGCCACCCCCAGCGCGATGGTTGCGGCCCTGTCGGCGGCAGCCCGCCTCGGCATCCTGGTGAAGAACATCGGGGATCTCGAATTGGCGGCACGGCTCAGCGCCTTTGTTTTCGACAAAACCGGAACCCTGACAACCGGGTGTCTCGAAGTCAGCCGCCTCATGCCCAAAGCGGGGGTCAGCCCCGCCGAACTCCTCCAACTCGCCGCTTCGGCAGAACGCTACAGCAACCATCCGACGGCGAAGGCCGTGTTGCGGCTCGCCAACGAAACCGAAATCCCCCTGCTGGAGCCGCAGGAATTCTCCGAGGTCGCAGGACGCGGCATCGAGGCGGTTGTGGGAACCGCCAAGGTTCTGGTGGGCCGGGCCTCCTGGCTGGCGGAGCGGCAGGTCCAAGGAGAACTCGCCAACTCGGTGGACGTCCAGGAAGCCGAAGGCTTCAGCCTCATCTTCGTCAGTCGGAACGGGGAGAGCATCGGGTGGATCGGCCTTCGCGATCAGACTCGTCCCGAGGCGACGGAGGCACTTGCCGAATTGAGGGCCGCCGGAATCCAACGCATCGCCATGGTCACCGGTGACCGTCGACCGGTGGCGGAACGCGTGGGTAAAGAGATCCGCTGCGAGGAAATCTCCGCCGACTGCCTGCCACAGAACAAGGTGGAGTTCGTTCGCTCCGTCAAGGCCCAGGGATATCGGGTGGCGGTCATCGGGGACGGGGTGAATGATGCGCCTGCCTTGGCATCCGGGGACATCGGCATAGCCATGGGCGCCGCCGGAAGCGAGGTTGCCATCCACAGCGCCACCATCGCGCTCATGAATAACGATCTACGAAGGATCCCCTTTCTGGTCCGGTTGTCGCGGAGCACACTCTCGGTGATCAACCAGAATTTCCTCATCGGAATGGTCTTCATCCTGGGCGGATTGATCATGGCGGCCGTCGGCTATCTGAATCCCATCGTCGCCGCAATCCTTCACAATGCGGGCTCCCTGCTCGTCGTCTTCAACAGCGCCCGCTTGGTGCGGCACGGAGAGGAGATGCAGGCCCATGGGGCGCCACCGAACGCATCAAGCGACGTTCCGCCCACCTCCACCGTCGCCGCGGTTCCAATGCCTAACTAACAGATGCCCATGAAGCCGTCACGAAACCGTGCAGAACCCGCCGACGAGACTCAGGAGATTGTGGTCGCCGTGCGCGGCCTCACCAAGGTCTTCAATGATTTTTGGGGGAAGGAAAAGGCCGTGGCCATCAACGGTGTGGATTTTGAGATCCGCCGGGGGGAGGTCTTCGGCCTCCTCGGACCGAACGGATCCGGAAAATCGACGACCATCAAGATTCTGCTGGGACTGCTACAGCCCACTCGAGGATTCGTGGAAGTGCTGGGCCGCTCCCCCACCGATGTCCCCGTCAAGGAGCGCGTTGGCTATCTGCCCGAGGAGGCCTATTTGTATCCCTTTTTGGACGCGACCGAAACGCTCGAGTTCTTCGGCAATCTCTTCTCAATCCCCACGTCGGAACGGGTGCGCCGAACCGAGCAACTGCTCGAGATGGTCGGACTCAGTGGAGCCAAACGCCGCCGGGCAGGCGAATTCTCGAAAGGCATGCAGCGTCGGCTGGGGTTGGCTCAGGCGCTGGTGAACGACCCGGATCTAGTGATTCTCGACGAACCGACCGCCGGACTTGATCCCACCGGATGCCGGGAGGTCAAGGACCTGATCCGTTCCCTGGCTGCGCGCGGGAAGACCGTGATCCTGAGCAGCCATCTGCTGGCCGACGTCGAGGATGTGTGCAACCGAGTGGTCATCTACTATGGCGGGAGGATCCAAGCCGCGGGAGTGATGAAGGAACTCCTAGCCACACCGGATGTGCTTCGCCTGACCACTCCTGCTCTCTCACGCGAACTCATGGCGGAGGTGCTGAGCCTCCTGCGCCGGGAGATCCAGCCGGATCGAATCCAGGTGGAGGTGCCCACCAAGAACTTGGAGACCTACTTTCTGGAGGTCGTGCAGCGAGCCCGAGAATCGGCTCAAGAGACATCGGGTGCTTCCAGCGGCAACCGGGTCGCGGACTATCTCGCGGCACCTAACCCGCCAGCCCACTCACGAGACCGCATTCTTGAGCGGCTGTCGTCAGCTCCAATCCCGGCATCCACCGAACCCGCTCCCGCCCTGGAATCCGCCCCGTTGCCGGCGGCAGCGCTCCAGCGGCTGGAGAATCTGACGCAGGTCAAGGAGGACCAGGTAGCCCCGACACAGCCGGAGTCGCCCACGTCCAACCCTTCCGCAGCGACGAACAACGCTCAGCAGCTCAACCAGGCCAACACGAAGCTGTCTCGACTGCTCAAACCATCGGACCAGCCCAAACCGGGAACGTGACCATGCGAAAGATCCGATTTATCGCCAGGTTAACACTCAAGGCGGCGAGCCGTTCGCGGAGCATCATGGCTTCCGCCGGCACGGTGCTGGCCTGCACCTGCGGCCTGCCGTGGCTGATCAAGCACAACGGGACCGCCCCCATGTTCGCTCAGGTGCATCTCACCTATGGACTGCTGCTGCTGGCCATTCTGCTCAGCGCCACCGCCCTGCTCATGGCCTGCGGAAGCCTGAGCCAGGACATCGAAACCGGCCGTATCCAACTGGTGGCGGTCAAGCCGGTCTCGCGCTGGAAAATCTGGGCCGGCAAATGGGTCGGGATCATGATGATCAATGCCGGACTTCTGATCGCCGGCGCCGGTGCCTTGTATCTCCTCATTCAATGGAGAGCCCGCCAACTCGTGCCTGAAGAGCAGGTCCGATTGCACCAAAACGTGTTGATCGCCCGAGGGTCCGCCGAGGAGCCCCCGGTCGATCTCGAGAAGGATGTGGAACGACTCTTCCAACGGCGCCGCCAGCAACCCAATGTGGCGCAACTCGAACCGGACTTTGTCCGTGCTCAGATTCGCGATGAGATCCGAGCCCAACAAGAGACCGTCCCCGCCGGATTTCGGCGAGTCTGGAAGGTTCCCTTGAATGGCCGAGAAGGCCTGGTGCAATCCGGCCCGACCTCGATCCGGGTTCGATTTCACTCTGCCCGGCTGACGGAGCAGGCACCCATGGACACGGTGTGGATTGTTGGCGATCGAAATCATCCCGAGCACTGGAGGGGCATCCTCCCCCTGACACCCGGGGTCGCCCATGAGTTCCCGGTCTCGGCCAGGGCGATCAACCCGGATGGAACTCTGTCGATCGAGTGTGAGAATCGAAGCCAGAGCACCCTCCTATTCAGGCTCTCTGACCCGCTGGAATTGCTCTTCCCCGAAGGCGGATTCCTGCTCAATTACGTTCGCAGCGGGATCATTCTCTATTGCTGGTTGGGACTGCTGACCGCGGTCGGGCTCACGGCCTCTTCCTTCCTCGGTTTCCCCGTGGCGATTCTGCTCAGCCTGTGCTTTCTCGCGGTCGCGGTGTCCAGCGACACCTATGCCGAGGTGATTCGGGACGGGACGGTGTCGGGCGTCGATCACGAAACCGGAAAATCCAACCGCGACCTGTTAGACTGGATTCTGGTGCCGCTCTCCCAAGTGCTCCTGCTCATCGCCGAACCTGTGTCGCAACATTCCCCCATCGAGCCCATCAGCAATGGTCGCAGCATACCGTGGACGTCGGTAGGCGACGCGTTTGTTCGGCTCGACCTGATCAGCGGATTCCTGATCGCCGCCATCGGCTGTCTGGCTCTGCATCGTCGAGACCTATCCAAAACAGGAGGCGCGTCATGACTTGGACAAAAATAGGCCTGATCGTCCTCTCGCTGGCCAGTGTCCTGGGGGCGAGTCGCGTTCAAACATCTCTCAATGTGGATCGCGGATTGCTCGGACTCACTCGCTCCCAACCCCTGGAGAATGCTCCGCCCATCGTGGCCTTAACCACCGTCGCCCTGGGGAGTTTTCGTGGGCTCATCGCGAACTTCCTGTGGTCTCGAGCCGTCAAGGCCCAGGACGAGGGCAACTACTTCGAGATGGTTTCCCTTTCTGACTGGATCACCAAGCTCCAGCCGGATTTCGCCATGGTCTGGTGCCATCAAGCCTGGAACCTCACTTACAATATGCCCCGGCAGTTCTCCGATCCCAAGGACCGCTGGCTGTGGGTCCGAAGCGGCATCGAACTGCTTCGTGACCAAGGTCTGAAGTACAATCCCCGGGAACCGGAGATCTATCGGGAGCTGGGTTGGTTCTTTCAGGACAAACTGGGCAAATGGACCGACGAAGCCAGCATGGATTACAAGGCCTACTGGGCAGGGGAGATGACGAAGCTCCTCGGAACTCGGATCGATTGGAACACGCTGATAAACCCATCGACCCCTCAGGAGCAGGAGAGAGCCCGCCAGCTTCGCGACACCTACAAGCTGGATCCGGTCTGGATGCAACATGTCGACGGGCATTTCGGGCCCTTGGATTGGCGACTTCCCGAGGCACACGCGATTTACTGGGCCGATCTCGGGCTTAAGGACGCGCGCCAGGAAGAGCCCATTCGCCTCAGGCGAATCATCTGGCAGTCCATGCAAATCGCTTTCCAACGCGGACGACTCATCGAGAACCTTATCGAGCAGCGGTATGAGTATGGACCGAACCTGAACATGATGACCAATGTGGTTCGGACCTATGAGGAGATGAAACGCGCGGAGCCGGACAAGACCGATTACATCAACACCGGACTCCGAAATTTTCTGCTGGAATCCATCTACTACTTCTACACCCATAATCGCGCGACGGAGGCTGCTTACTGGATGTCCTACACCCGGGAACGATTCCCCGAGGCCATCCCGCGCGAGCAAGGTTTGGACGACTTCGTGGTCGCGATGGTGACCGCACAGGCCGGACGAGCAAACCCGAGTCGCACTCGGACCATCATTGAAGGACTCATCCAGAAGTACTACCTCAACCTGGCGCTCGGCGATGAGGATCAGGTCAACGGCTTCGCTTTGCTCTCGCGCCGAATCTGGGAGCACTACCAGGAACGGAACTCCAACGTCCCGCACTTGTTACTCCCCCCGCTCGAACAGATTGCCCAAAACGCCGTGAAGGACCTGGGCAGACCTGGATCCGCTATTAGCCCCCAGATGGCGAGCGAACTGAACCGGAGGGCCGCCACGGCCACCAATCAAACGGTCAACCCAGGCTCCACTCCTACCCCCAAACCCTAAAAGCCACACGATCATGATCGTCGAACGGGAAGCTGAGAGCATTCAATGGGCTCAGGAGACATGCCGGCAGGCGGGGCTAAGCGATACCCGACCACGTCGAATGATCTTACGTCTACTGGCATCTCACAAGATTCCGCTGACGCTAGATCAGATCGCAAGCTTGCTTCCCGGACGTTGCAATCAGGTGACTCTCTACCGTTCCCTGGGCGCTTTCGAGACCCTGGGTCTCGTTCGCAAAATCACACTTCGGTCTCGAACCACCTATTTCACACTGATCAGGCCTGGAGAAACTCCAACGTATCTGGTCTGCCGCAACTGCGAACAGATTTCGCTGCTTCCAGCCGTGGAGGAAATGTCGACTCTAACCAGGAAAATTTCCCAAGCTACCCAGTTCACTAGGCTACAACATGAGTTAGAGTTCTTCGGCATCTGTCCTCGGTGTCAACACCGCCAGCAGTGCTCTCCGGATCGCGCTCCACTTAAGGCCAAGCCTACCGTATGAAAAAGAAATCAGCCGCAGCAGGGATGATGGCCGCATGCCTCCTCGCAATGGTGGTCTGCTCTGAAGCCGAGTTGACGGATCTATCGCCACCGGCGTTTGGTTGGGTTCTCGACCAGAATACGCGAATTTCCCTGCAGGGACACTCGGGAGGATTCGGCACCAACCTGGTTCTCCATGGGGTCTTTCTCCTCGAAACCCCAGGTGGACCACTCGCGACGATCCACTTTGATGCGCTGGGAGGCCGAACTCACTACGTTGAATACAAACCGATGACCGGGGTAGAAGGTCCCTGGAGCGTGCTCAATATCATTATCCCCTGCTCAGGCTGCATTCATCATGTCACTCTGGATCCTACGCCGGTGTCGGGCAGTCCGGGTCGAATCTATCGGATCAGGGTCCTCTAAGTCTACAGGGCGAGGCTAGACCAGCAACACGGTCAGTTCCTTGGGCCCATGAGCGCCCAACACCAGGATGCGCTCGATGTCTCCGGTCCGGCTGGGGCCCGTCACCAAGGAGATGAAGCTGGGATAGTCCGATCCATACTTGCGGGCGATCAACTCGAACGCCGACGGAAGATCGGGCAGCAGTTGCTCTCGCCGAGCGATGACCAGATGATGGGGCGGCAGGACCGAGAGCGCCCTCCCACCCGCGCTGCGGGCGGTGATCAGCAAACTGCCGGTCTGCGCGATCAAAGCGTCGCACTCGGTGATCCCCACATCGCAGGCCTCCAACTCGTCGACGGAGTAGCCCGGCTTCACTTCCAAGGTGGGAAGCGCCAGAGCATCGCGGGCCGCGCTGGTGAGCGGGGTGTGATGAATGGCGATCCGCTTCCATCCGGCGGCATCCCGTAACGAACGGAGCTTCGGTGCTAGCTCATCCATTCCTGAAAGCACATGAAACGAGGTCTTCAGGTCGGCGCTCTGCGCACGGAACATGTCGATGTGCTCGTCCTGAGTCGGACCCACCTTGGGCAACCACTCGCGGGCATGCGTAGCGGCCGATCGAGGCACGCTCGGACCGTGGTGGTGGCCGACCTCCCCGTGACTTCCGGGAAAAGGCGCCCGAATCTTCAAGGCTTCCCGAATGCGCGCCAGGATGTTCTCTCGTTCGCTCATGATCGATTCCTCCAATACTCACGGAATGTTTGCGGCGCGATCCGAGGCAGTTCCCGCGTCTGCGTCCAGGGATGCAGCGGGTCGATCCGACTCCCCTTCACCAGACGGTGCAACGGCTGGAACAGCCGACCCAAGGTTCCAATCATTCGGAACACGAACGGAGAGTTCATAGACGCCGCAAATCCACGGAACGCAAGCCTCTCCCAAAAACCTGACTTCTCCTGAACCGCGTTGCGACGATTCTGGAGCAAATGATGATGCAGGTTGATCTTCACCGGACAGGTCTCGGTGCAAGCTCCGCACAACGAGGAGGCCTGCGAGAGATGCTTCCAGTCCTGCAGCCCACGCAAATGAGGGGTGATCACCGACCCAATCGGACCCGAGTAAGTGGTCCCGTAGGTATGCCCGCCCACGTTGCGATAGATCGGACAGACGTTCAAACAGGCCCCGCAGCGGATGCAGTGCAAGGCATCCCGTTGCTCCGCATCGGCCAGCAGCTCCGTCCGACGATTATCGAGCAGCACCACATGATATTCCTCAGGACCGTCCACTTCTCCGGGCTGACGCGGCCCGCCGTAAAATGAGTTGTAGCAAGTGATCGGTTGACCCGCCCCCGCAGTGGCCAGCATGGGCAGAAATAGCGCGAGATCAGCCAGTCGAGGCAACACCTTTTCGATGCCCAACAAGGAGATCATGGTTTTGGGCAAGGCGGCGGTGAGGCGCGCGTTGCCCTCGTTCTCCGTGATGGAGATCATGCCGGTCTCGGCGATGGCGAAATTGGCCCCTGTGATCCCGATGTCCGCGGCGATGTACTTCTTTCGCAGCGCTCGACGAGCGATCATGGTCAGCTCCTCCGGACTATCCGTCGGGGCGCTGCCCAACTCTTTTTCGAAGAGATCGCTGATCTCGCCACGCGTCAGATGCATGGCCGGAAAGACAATGTGATAGGGCGGCTCCTTCCGAAGCTGGACGATGAATTCCCCGAGGTCCGACTCCACGACCTCGTAGCCCTCCTTCTCCATCGCATCGTTGAGATGGATCTCTTCGGCCGTCATCGCCTTCGACTTGATGATGCAGCGCGCCTTCTTGGACCGAATGATCTCCAGGATAATGTCGCGAGCTTGGGTGGCCGTCGTGGCCCAGTGAACCTTGGTTCCGCGGGCTTCGAGTTTGGCCGTGAACTCCACCAGATGCTTGTCGAGCTGTTGAATGGCCTCCCACTTGGTTTCAGCTGCGATCTGACGGGCGGATTCCCAGTTTTGAAACGCCGACTTGCGACGGTCCCGCTGCACCTCGTATTTGCCCAGCGCCGTTTGGATCAAGCGGCGATGCCTTAGATCCTTGGTGATCCGACCCGCCTGCTCTTTAAATGCGGAAACCCAGTTATTCATGATTGCGCCAGGATCTCCGCCAAATGGATGGTCTTGAGCTTCTTTCCCTGCCGATCGAGCAACCCCTGAACATGCATCATGCAGCTGGAGTCGTTCGACACCAGATACTCGGCCCCGGTTTCGTCAGCCGAGGCACATTTTACGTCGCCCATCGCCGACGAGATCATGGGAAACTTGGCGGCGAAGGTACCGCCAAACCCGCAGCACGTTTCGGCCTCCTTCATTTCCACCAGCTTCAAATCCTTTACTTTGGACAGGAGTGCCCGGGCCGGAAGCTTCTTACCCAGTTCGCGCAGCCCATGACATCCGTCGTGAAACGTGACCGTGGCGGGGAAGCGGGCTCCCAGATCGGTGACGCCGAGCTTCGTGACCAGAAAGTCAGAGAACTCATAGCACTTATTGGCCAACTGCTGGGCGGCCTCCGCCTGGGGGGTCTTGGCGAAGAGCTCCGGATAGAAAACCTTGAGCATCGCTCCGCAAGAACCGGACGCGATCACCACAACCTCAGCGTCGCGAAGCTGCTCGAGCACCTTGCCGGCTACCGAACGCGCTTCATCCCAAAACCCGGAGTTGAACGCCGGTTGACCGCAACAGGTAACACTCTCATGGAATTTCACCTGATGGCCCAGTCGCTCCAAAATCTTGACCATGCTCACCCCTACCTGGGGATAGCACAGGTCAACAAAGCATGGCACAAACAAAGTCACGGTCATCGGAGAGAAGTATTACCAAATTCCCCGCGGGAGCCAGAGGAAAGGAGGGGGATCCCAGCTACGCTGGGAGGCCAAAGCGGCAGAGGGCTGCCGCACTCCATACAATCCCAACCCTCGCGAAGCATTTGGAGTGCTGTAGCCCTCTACAGCTTTTCGGACCCCCGGAGGGGGATCCCAGCTACGCTGGGGGGCCAAAGCGGCAGAGGTCTGCCGCACTCCATACAATCCCAGCCCTCGCGAAGCGTTTGGAGTGCTGTAGCCCTCTACAGCTTTTCGGGCACCCCCGGAGGGGGATCCCAGCTCCGCTGGGGGGACCAAAGCGGCAGAGGTCTGCCGCACTCCATAGGAATTCACCGTTTGTCGGAAGCTTGGTCGAATCCGATGCCGGGCTTCGATTACGATTACGATTACGATTACGACACCCGACACCTACCACCTCCCCCACCGCATCACCTCGCCCGCCTCGAGAAATAGAAATAAGGCCCCTCCCCCAGCACTTCGCGAAGCGCGCGCTCGGTTTCGGCATCAATACGTCGAAGAACCTCCGCCTGCTGATCTGGCGGTAGGTTGGCATTCTCCAGCACGCGATTCTTCTCCTGCTGTGCCAGCCGAAGGTATTCATAACCTTCAGCGGCCTTTTCCCTGGGGAGTTTAAATCGGCTGGCAGTGGCGTTTAGCTCGTGGAAGCGCTGGTCCTGTCCTCGCTGATACATCGAAAAGCGCTCCTCTCCCAGAGTTTCCTTAATCCCCTCTTCCAACTGCAGCAGGGCCTTGCCCCAGGCCTCGAGTGTCGCCTCGTCGCTGGGATCAATCTCATCCAAGGGCCAAGCTTCATCCACCGCTTTACGCAGCTGGTAGATCGAGCGAAACTCCTCCTCGCTGGCACCTAGTCCATAGAAGTCATGGCGCAGGGATTCGGCAGTGGACGACATCCATAAATCGTAGCGCTCCCGTTCTTCAGGGGTGAGGATCTGATTCAGCGAAGCGTCCTTTTCCGCCCGCAGCGCCCGCAGCCGCGCTCGATCCTCAGGTGTCAGCGGCGCTCCCGTATCCCAGGCCTGCTCACGAATCGAATGCTCCTGATCCTCCCATTTTTCAATCAACTGGCGCAGCTCCGACCGACGTTCCTCCGGCAAAAACCCGAGACGCCGCTCCAACTTGTCGACCTGCCCCTTTCCACGCTGCCGCTCCAAGGCCAAATCGACGCCCAACAGTTCGCGCAGAATCGCCGCCTTCTCGCGCTCCACCTCGCGCTGCTGCCGTTGCCAGGCTCGCTGGTCGTGATTGTTCGCCAGCTCGGAATCCTCCGATTCCCAAAAATTCACATCAGGCTTCAACGGAATTAGGGAACGCAACTTAGCCGAGTAGAGCTTGTCGATGTCCGCAATGATGAGATCGCGAATGGTCTGTTCTGGACATCCAATGGCACGCAAGCGTCGGATGTACTCCCGGTAATCAGAGACCTCCAACTCACCCCAATGAAACGCATTGGTAGCTGTCAGAGGGGGAACCTGCTGAACAAGGGTTTCGGGCTGGGATGCCACTTCCTGAACCGGCAGGACAACCGCCTCGGATTCCGGCAGCCGACTGCGCACCTGCCGCGGCCGGGCAAAATACCACAGCGCCGCTGCGTTCAGCAGCAGAAGCAGCGCAATGATCCGACCGAAACGCATTGGTGCCAACTTAGCGGAAGAGCCCCCGAGGATCAAAGCCTAAACCTCGCGAGGGGTTGCAGCGATTCTCTTATTGAAATAGGACTTACCCTCCTCTCACAATGCTCTGGAGAAGCCGACGGTTAACCGACCGACACCCGGCCTCCATGACATGAACTCTACCCATCCCAGCCAAGCCATCGAAATTCACCCGGGGACGCTCCTGCCCGGGCTCGGCCTTGGCACTTGGAAGATCCCCGGAACCGAAACGCCTCAAGTGGTCAACCAGGCCATTCAACTCGGTTACCGACACTTCGACTGCGCCTGTGACTACGGCAATGAGGCCGCGGTGGGAACCGGGCTACGCCAGGCGTTCACCAGCGGGCTGTGCCGCCGAGAAGATCTCTGGATCACCTCAAAGCTGTGGAATAACTACCACCATCCCAAGCATGTCCGCCTCGCCTGCGAACGTTCGCTGAAAGACCTCCAGGTTGACTACCTGGATCTCTATCACGTTCATTTTCCGATCGCGCTGGAGTTTGTGCCCTTCGACCTCCGCTATCCCCCCGGCTGGTTTCACGATCCCCAGGCAGCGAAGCCAGCCATGAAACCCACTCCGATCCCCATCGCCGACACCTGGGGAGCCATGGAAGCCCTCGTTCAGGCGGGAATGGTAAAACACATCGGCGTCTGCAACTTTGGCACGTCGCTTTTGCGGGACCTCCTATCCTACGCCCGGGTTCGCCCGTCCGTATTGCAAATCGAGCTGCATCCGTTCCTGACCCAGGAAAAATTGCTGCGCTACTGCCAGATGGAGCAGATCGCGGTGACGGCGTTCTCGCCACTCGGCGCTTTATCCTATTTCTCCCTCGGTATGGCTAAACCAGAAGAGTCGGTGCTGGCGCACCCGGTTGTTCAGGCGATCGCCACTCAACTCGGCCGCACGCCGGCTCAGGTTGTGCTCCGCTGGGGCTTCCAACGAGGCACCGCCGTGATTCCGAAAACCTCCACTCCCAGCCGGCTGAAAGAGAACCTCGGAGTCTTCGATTTTGAGCTGAGCACTGCGGACATGGCAGCAATCACCGGGTTGAACCGCAACCGCCGTTTCAACGATCCAGGCGACTTCTGTGAGCTGGCGTTCCATACGTTCTATCCCATTTACGAATAGCCCAGCCCGGTCGGAATGGACCGCGTATCACGCTAACCACGCGAGAAAGTGGAACCCGAAGTATGGCCCACGGAACACGCGGAAAACACGGATCAGGAGCCGGGGCCCTGAGGAGTTGAATCCATCCCATCCGAGCGATCCGCGAAATCCGTGGTCATGACCACCGTGTTCAGGTCGGTTCCCTCTTCGTGCCTTGGCTTCCTGTGAGACTATCGGGTTCGGCCGTCCCCTTCTTATCCGTGTGGTCTGTGTGATCCGCGGGCAACCACGTTCCCTTCTGGTTGGCTGCTGGGGCTCCCCTCGGCGGCCTCTGTGGGTTCTGTATGAAAAGTTCGGGGATTCTCAACCCGTTATTGGCAAAGAGTTGAGGCGGGGCGATTACGATTACGATTACGATTACGATTACGACACCTGACACCCAACACCCATCCCCTGGCAGCCTCCCCAACTCTTGCCAACCGCAGGAACGAAGGATCATACTCCATTCCATGCGCTCCTTGCTCCAGCCGCTTGCCCCTTCGTGGTCGGCGAATTTGTCTTTTCCCTCGGGTTCCGCCTTGCTGATGGCACTCGGCCTCACGTTCTCGTCCTTCAGTGTTCACGCCGCCTCCAGTGACTTGTTTCAAAAAAAGGTCGAGCCCATCCTCGTCAAGCGCTGCAGCGAGTGCCACGGGGCCGACCAACAGAAGGCCAAACTCCGACTCGACTCCGCGTCCGAAGCGCTCAAGGCCGGGAAATCAGGCAAACTGGCGATCGTCCCGGGAAACCCCGACCACAGCGAGATCATCCGTCGTGTCACCAGCACCGATCCGGATGAAATCATGCCCCCCAAGGGAGATCGCTTGTCGGCCGATGAAGTAGCCGCCCTCCGGGATTGGATCCAAGCTGGAGCCGTCTGGCCTGCGTGGGATCCCTCTTCTCATTGGTCCTTTCGTCCCTTAAAACGTCCACCAACGCCCGCGCCCACGCCCTCAGACTCCCAATGGATCCGGAATGAGGTCGATGCCTTTATCCTCGCCAAACTGCGAGAGCACCAACTACGCCCCTCCCCCGAGGCCGATCGTCGTACGATCGCGCGGCGGCTGGCGCTGGATCTGACCGGATTGCCTCCCTCACCCGAAGCGGTCGAGGCCTTCGTCGCCAACCCCGCCCCCCATGCTTACGAAGCCCTCGTCGATGAACTGCTCAATAGCCGGCACTACGGGGAGCACATCGCCCGCTGGTGGCTCGACTTGGCTCGCTATGCCGATTCGAACGGATACCAGGTGGATCTGGCGCGATCGAACTGGCCCTACCGCGATTGGGTGATCAACGCCTTCAACCAAAACCTGCCGTTCGATCAATTCACCATCGAACAGCTCGCCGGCGATCTGCTGCCCGGAGCGACCCTGGAGCAACGGATCGCCACCGGATTCAACCGTAACACCAAAATCAACGACGAAGGCGGCGGGGATGCGGAGGAATACCGCACCAAGGCGGTCAAGGACCGCGTCGCCACCACGGGCACGACCTGGCTAGGCCTGACCGTGATGTGCGCCGAATGTCACACCCATAAATACGATCCCATCTCCCAGGATGAGTATTACCGGCTGTATGCGTTCTTCAATAGCACGACCGATGGTGGCAACTACAGCGTCGAGCCAACCGTGGCCGTGCCGCCCCCACCGACAGGCACTCTGGTCGGCTACCTGCGCGATCGCCAAAAAAACGCGCAGCAGGAGATCGCCCGAGCCTCGGCCTCCCTGGCGGCGGAGCAGTCCGAATGGGAAACCCAAGCGAAGGGCACCGGACCCGTCTGGACTCCGCTCAACCTCATCAACCCGATCTCAACCGGAGGATCGAGCTATACGAATCTGCCGGACCAATCGCTCCTGGCCGTGGGGGTCAACCCCATCTACGACACCATTCTCGTAGAGGCCGAGACTGCAGCCACCGAGGTCACAGCCGTGCTGCTCGAGGTCTTGCCAGACCCCAGCCTGCCCAAAAACGGCCCAGGCCGATGGGGGGCCAGCGGCAATTTCATTCTGGATGAATTCACCATCAGCGCCGGCCCCAAGGGCAACACCAACGAGACGCTCAAGCCGGTCTCGATACGCAGCGCCACCGCCGACTGGGAGCAGCTGTACTACCGCGCCGAACATGCCGTGGATCGGAACCCTCGCACCGGCTGGGCGATCGGACCGCGCTTCGGCGAACCCCATTTCCTGATCGTCGAATTTAAAGAGCCTCTTCGTTTTCCCGACGGAGCCCGGCTCGGTTTCAAGTTCGATCACTACCACGGCAGCAGCCACACGATCGGCCGCATGCGAATCTCGGTCACTGCCCAACAATCCCCCGAGCTGCGCTGGCCGCTCCCGCCCGAAATCGCCGCCCAACTCAACATTCCCGCCACCGAAAGACCCCCTGCCGAGGCCGCCCGCGTTAAGGCCCACTATGCCAAGGTCTCCACACGGATGCGCCAACTGAACCGCGCGCTCTACGATCTTAATCAGAAGGAAACCGAACTGGCCAACACCCGGTTTACCTCCCTCGTGATGCAAGAGCGGTCGGAACCGCGCTCGACACATGTCCACCTGCGGGGAAATTTTCTCGAGAAAGGCAACACAGTCGGGCCCGGTGTCCCCGCCTTCCTGCCTCCCCTCGACACGAACCAGCCGCTGAACCGACTGGCTCTTGCCCGGTGGCTGGTCAATCCCACCAACCCCCTTCCAGCACGGGTGACGGTCAATCGGCTCTGGGAGCGCTTTTTCGGAACCGGCCTGGCGAAAACCAGCGAGGATGTCGGCCGACAAGGGGAAGCCCCGTCGCACCCCGAGCTGCTAGACTGGCTGGCCGCTGAATTCATCGCCAGCGGCTGGGACCTCAAGCGCTTGCAACGGACCCTGGTTCTCTCCGCCACCTACCGCCAAAGCGCGGCGGCCGACGCCGAGCGCTTGGAGAAGGATTTCTACAACCGCCTGATTTCGCGCGGCCCGCGGTTCCGCCTCGATGGAGAAAGCATTCGCGACGTCGCCCTCTCGGTCAGCGGACTGCTGAACTTCGAAACGGGCGGGCCAAGCGTCTATCCCGTTCAAATCCCCAATCTGTGGAAGGAAATCGGGTTCTTGCGACCCGAGATCGGAATGGATGAATGGCCGCTGAGCGTCGGCCCGAACCTGTATCGCCGCGGAGTCTACACATTCTGGCGCCGCGTTTGCACCTATCCAGCCTTCTCCACCTTCGATGCTCCCAGCCGTGATGTCTGCGTCTCGCGCCGGCCTCGCACCAACACCCCACTCCAAGCCCTGGCCGGCCTCAACGAGACGGTTCTGGTTGAATCGGCTCGCGCCCTTGCTCAACGGCTCATGACGCACGGCGCCGGAGACCCCGCCGAGCGGGTCCGGCTCGGCTTCCAGCTCTGTGTCTCCCGCCCGCCAACCGCTGCCGAAACCCGGAGGCTGGTGGACTTTTTCGAACAGCAACGCTCCGGCTTCGCCAAGGATCTCGCGGCCGCCCAGGCTTTGCTGTCCGTGGGGAACGCGCCACGCCCCTCAGGACTCGACACGGCCCAACTCGCGGCCTGGACGATGGTCGCCAACGTGCTCCTGAACCTCGATGAAACCTTGACCAAGGGCTGACCCACATTCTCGCGCCTGCCACCCACCACCAGCACACCACACGCTCTTTCCAACGTATGAATCCTGAGTTCAACCCCGGCTATTTGGATCACCTTCGGTCCGTCACGCGCCGACGATTCTTTCAACAGTGCGGAACCGGCATCGGTTCGCTGGCCTTGGGCTCCCTGCTCAACGAGCGGCTGCTGGCCGCTCCGGCTGCCGGGCCGGCCGATGTTGCCAGCGCTCTCGGGACCCACTTCGCCCCCAAGGCGAAGAACATCATCTATTTGTTTCAATCCGGTGGTCCATCCCACTTGGATCTGTTCGATCACAAACCAGAGCTGACCAAACGCAACGGACAAAAGATGCCCGAGGAGATGCTGAAGAACGTTCGGCTGGCTCAGATTGGCAAGGATGCCACGGTCCTCGGCCCGCAGTACCAATTCAAGCAGCACGGCCGATCCGGAGTCTGGCTCTCAGAACTGCTGCCCCACCTCTCCACTATCGTGGATGATGTCTGTTTCGTACAAGGTTTTTACAGCGAGGCCTTCAACCACGATCCGGCGACCCTGTTCATGAACACCGGAGCCCAGCTGGCTGGACGCCCGGCCATGGGCTCCTGGTTCAGCTACGGACTGGGAAGCGAGAATAGGGACCTTCCCGCCTACGTGGTGCTGATGACCGGAGTCGGCCAACCCCTCACCGTCAGCGCGTGGGGAAGCGGCTTCCTCCCCACCACGCACCAAGGCGTTCAACTGCGTTCCCAGGGAGATCCGGTGTTGTTCGTCAGCAATCCCCCGGGGGTCACATCCGCCCGCCGCCGACAATCCCTCGATGCCCTGCGCGATCTCAATCAGATGCGTTTCGACGTTCTCAAGGATCCGGAGATCCAGACCCGAATCTCCGCCTACGAACTCGCCTACCAGATGCAAACCAGCGTCCCCGATGTGATGGACATCTCCCACGAATCGGCCGAGATCCAAGAGCGCTACGCCACGACGCCCGGACGCGCCTCCTTCGCCAACAACTGCCTGCTGGCCCGACGGCTGGTCGAGCGCGGCGTGCGCTTCGTGCAACTGTATCACCGGGGATGGGACCATCACGGCGGAGCCGACGGCAACCTGGTCTATGATCTCAAAAAACGCTGCACCGAAACCGACCAGCCGGCCGTAGCCCTCATCAAGGATCTCAAGGAGCGAGGTCTACTCGATACCACCCTGGTGGTCTGGGGTGGGGAATTCGGCCGGACCCCTATGATGCAAGGCAATCTCAAGGTCGACCAAGTGGGTCGGGACCATCACCCGCACGGTTACACCATCTGGATGGCGGGCGGTGGGATCAAGCCCGGCACGGTCTACGGGAAAACCGACGATTTCGGATTCTTCGCCACCGAGAACAAGGTTCATGTGCATGACCTGCACGCGACCATCCTGCACCTCTTTGGCCTCGACCATACCCGGCTCACCTATCGGTTCCAGGGCCGCGATTTCCGCCTGACCGATGTCCACGGCGAAGTGGTCAAAGGCATTCTGAGCTGAGATGTGTCCCAGCGAACACACAGAACACACGGATCAAGAGCCCGACTCCCGACGAGATAAACTCTTTTCCATCCGAGCAATCCGGCAAATCCGTGGTTACCACTCCGGTTTCCGGGGTTTTTCCCCCTTTGTGCCTTTGTGGCTTCGTTTGAGGAAGTCGGGGTCGGCCGTCCCCTTTCGAATCCGTGTGGTCTGTGTGATCCGCGGGCAACCAGGTTATTTTTTGGCTGTCAGTTCGGCCTCCCCTCCGTGTGTTCCGCGTGCTGCGTGGGCGACACCTCGGGTTATTCCCCAGCCGTCCAGTAGGATTGCGGTGCTGTCACCCCCGTTTACCGTTTGACTGAATCCTCGGGCGCGCTTTAGCGTCAGAACGATCACAGCAACCCGGTCTATATATGAGCCTTCGCATCAACCGCCGTTCCGCCCTCAAAGCCTCCACCGCCTTAATCACCGCCGCCGCCGCGGGTCTCAGTGTCCGACTGGATGCAGCCGAGGAGGCCAGCGGGGCCATGAAGGGCCGGATCCACCATAGCGTCTGCAAGTGGTGTTACGGGAACATCTCACTGGAAGACCTTTGCAAAGCCGCCAAAGGGATCGGCCTCAGTTCGATCGAACTGCTCCAACCCTCCGATTTCGCCCTCCTGAAGAAATATGGTCTGACCTGCGCCATGGTCAGCAACCCCACAGTCAAAGGCCTGGGCGGAATCACCAAAGCTTTCAACCGCGTGGAGAACCACGATCTCCTCGTGGAAGCCTACCGCGGGCACATCGATGCCGTATCCAACGCCGGACTGGAGAATCTGATCTGTTTCAGCGGCAACCGCGCCGGATTGGATGATGAGAAAGGGATCGAGAACTGCGCCGTGGGTTTGAAAAGGCTGATGAGCTACGCCGAGGAGAAGAAAGTCACGCTGGTGATGGAGCTCCTCAACAGCAAGGTCGACCACAAGGACTATCAGTGCGATCACACCGCCTGGGGCGTCGAGTTGTGCAAGCGGATCGGCTCGGAGCGGTTCAAGTTGCTCTACGACATTTACCACATGCAGATCATGGAGGGTGATGTCATCCGCACCATCCGGCAGAGCCAGAAGTACATCGCGCATTACCACACCGGCGGAGTTCCCGGCCGAAACGAAATCGACGATTCTCAAGAGCTGTTTTACCCGGCCATTATGAAGGCGATCGCCGAAACCGGCTTTAAAGGCCACGTGGCACAAGAATTCATTCCCAAGCGCCCGGATGCGCTCGCCTCCCTCAAACAAGGCGTCACCATCTGCGACGTGTAAAGGGCTTCCATGACTCACCCCATCTCTCGCCGATCGTTCGGTCGTTCCGCTCTCCTCGGCTCCGTTGCCGGCAGTGCTCTGCTGTCCATGGGCGGCGGTTCCCTGTCCGCACTGGAACCCTTTGCGCACACCAAAACACCCCGCCTCCGCCTCGGGCTCGCGGCCTACTCGTTTCGAGACCATTTCACCCCGGGGGAGAAAAACCCGCCGCTCTCCACGCCCGACGCAAAGCCGCTCGACATGTTTGGCTTCGTCGACTATTGCGCGGAGCACGGCTGCGACGGCGCAGAGCTGACCAGCTATTACTTTCCGAAGGACCTTTCCCACGACTACTTGATGCGCCTGAAGCGACATGCGTTTCTGAGGGGAGTGGAGATCAGCGGAACCGCGGTCGGCAACACGTTCACCCACTCCGCAGGGGCAGAACGCACCAAGGAAGTTACCGCGGTTCGTCTGTGGATCGATCGAGCTGCCGCCCTCGGCGCGCCCCATATCCGCATCTTCGCCGGATCGATTCCCAAAGGCCTGTCTGCCGCCGAAGCCAAAAAGAATTGCATCGAAACAACTCGCGAGGTGGCCGCTTATGCGGGCGAAAAGGGGATATTCCTCGGAATTGAAAATCACGGCGGCATCGTGGCCGAGGCAGATCAGCTTTTGGATATCGTGCGCTCCGTCGACAGTCCGTGGGTCGGGATCAACCTGGACATCGGCAACTTCAACACCCAGGACCCTTACGCCGATCTGGAACGTTGCGCGCCGTACGCCGTGAACGTCCAGTTCAAGACCGATGTCCATCCCAAAGGCCAGAAGCCACACACCACCGACCTCCCCCGGGTCGTCAAGATGTTGCAACAGGCCAAGTATCAGGGCTACTTTACTCTGGAGTACGAATCCTCCCAGGATCCTTGGTCCGGCGTCCCACAGTGGCTACAGAAAATGCGGTCCAGCCTTTAAGGAGAAAAGGGCCATAGGGAAAGGGGAGAGGGTCGATTACGATTACGATTACAAAGGAATACTGAATCGCACACCCGTCCTGCGTAGCCGATCAAATCCCTCGTCACTCGTCACTCAGATGGCAAGCCCTGCGGGGTGCTCCCAACTAGGAATACTCTCTCCGGGGATCTGCGATCGCCCGGCTAATTTCTGGGAACCCCTGGGTCAAGTCCTGGTTTAAACTTGTCACTTACCCCGAAGGGGACGACGGGACGGTCGGCGACCGGGGTAGCGCCGACAGGAGACGGTCTGTGAGCACTAGCTCGCGGCTCCTGTCGTAGCGCATGGGGCCCCGGTCGTCGGGCGTCCCGCTTCCGGGGGGGACGATGGA
>JAEUHE010000225.1 GCA_016793885.1 Verrucomicrobiales bacterium | reverse complement strand
CGTTATGCAGCTTAATAAACTCCGTCACTGTTTGGGGACTCGATACGTCGAGGTGCTTAGTTGAGTTTTTCATGTAATACCGCTAGCACACCTCAAACAGTGACTTTGCTCAACTGCATGGATTGGGCTAAAGGCGGAACTACGTGCAAATGATCAAGCCTCACCCGGAAATAATCACAAACGATGAACGGGACGGTTCGATTCCTCGCCGGGGCTAACCAACTGGGCAGGACTTTCCCGGTTGCTGGCAATGAGTACTCGAACAGGTAAGAAAGGCCCTGACGATTTCCAAGGCCGCCACGAAAAACAAACGCAGACTCCTCGCTCCTGCCGCCAGGCTCTACGGTCCGTCACCTCGTCAAATCCGTCAAAACGCCCACAATTTCAGTCATAATTGGAGGGCGGTTTCGTAATCACTAACGAAGGGTGGCGTGACAGGGAGCTTCTTGATCGTCGAGCAGCCGTCCTTTACCGAGGTTGGCAAGGAGTAAGCTATGAAGGAAGTGTGGTTAGGATCTGAGGCAGCTGCGGGAGAAAGGTAAAGCGAGCGCCGATTCTGACGACAAAGAATTTGGTTGTTGGTTGTTTATGGTTGCAACGGGGCCCGGGATCTAAAACCGGTGCCCCGCCTTTTTTTTGAAGGAGGTGCGGAGCGCGATTCCGTGCCCTCGGGCCAGCCGATTGAGGTTTACGTCCCTACGCTTACTAACTGGAAACGGCAATCATAACCACGGATTTCGGGGATTGCTCGGATGGAAAAGAAGCTCGGAAGTCTGTCCCAACACCCTCCGTAGTTCGACGATTGCCGGGCCTGTCTCCCCGCACGCAGTGCCTCCTAGCATCGCACACCGGCTGCGCGAGAGCTGTTTCGGTTCCTTTATCTCACCAGATCCGAAGCTCTTGCGCAGGCGGTGTGCGATGCTAGTGCGTCATTGAGTAGAAGATGATGTTGATTCCCAGCGGATAGGCCTTCTTCTCGGAAAACTCCTTGAAATAATACTCGCTGACACCCTCCTGCTCCCACCCGTCGCCATTGTCGGTGTTGTGGCAGATGATCACCATCATGCGGCCTTTGTCGTCAAAGATAGCGCGGTAGTGAGGCGGACCGGCGCCCTTCTCGTAGGTGATTCCCGTCATCTCACTCCGGATGCCGGTCAGTACATTGGGCACCTGTGGCTTTTCTTTGAGAGGGAACACACAGCTGAAGATCGGGTGATCGTCCGCAAGCTCCTGAGGTTCCCGGTCGGGAAATAGCCGGGCCAGCTCCAGCTTCAGCGGACGCCATTCCCGTTCCCCCCAAAAATCATCGAACATAAGAAATCCACCATTGAGCAAATACTTTCGAAGGGCGCTGATCTCCGCTTCGGAAAAGTGCAGTCGGCCGGGCTCGACGATGTAAATGAAGGGATAGTTGCTGAGCCGATCGTCCGTGAGTGAAATAAAATCACCATCCGGATGAACGCGGATCGAGGTCAGTTGTTGAAGCCGCCAGCTGAAGTTCAAATCGCTGTCCGGAGCATCGGTGAGCCACCGATTCTCACTCCCCCCGAAACCGTAGGTTCCGTCCACCGTGTAGCGCACCCGAACGAAGGCGAAATTCTCGTAGAGGAACTCCGGATCTACCTTCCAAGTGGGCATCTGAGCGCCCTCGGACGCCACTTCGCGGGCGTTGCGTGGCTCACCCGAGTCGAGGGGGGACTGTGCACGGGAGCAGAAGGAGAAGGTGGAGCAGGCGAGCAGAATCGCCGTCAGACGGGAAGCCCAGTTGTCGATGTGGTTCATCACGACTGCCGCTAGTTTGCATAGGGCGGAGCAGAAAGCAAGGGAGGGAAACCATCCGAATCTACACTTGTCACCGGCGGGGCGGGGAGGCTAGTTTCGCCGAGATTTCTACCTATGAATAAAGCTATCCGCTTCAAACTGTTCCTCATGATGGTTCTCCAGTTCTTCATCTGGGGAGCCTGGTTGCCGCTCATTTTTGGTTACTTGCCTAGTCTTGGTTTTACCACCGGCCAGCAATCCTGGATCCTGAACGCCTTCCCGATTGCCGCCATTGTGGGCATGTTCTTTAGCAATCAGTTTGCGGATCGCAATTTCGCGGCCGAGCGATTTCTGGCCTTCAGCCATTTGGTGGCCGGTCTGGCCATTCTGGGGCTGGCCTACACGCGCTCGTTTTGGCCGTTCTTCTCGCTGATGATGATCCACTGCCTGCTCTACGTTCCGACCATTTCGATCACCAACTCGATTGCCTTCGCCAGCATGAAGGACGCGCAGCAGGAATTCGGCATCGTGCGCATGGGCGGTACCATCGGCTGGATCCTCGCGGCCTGGCCGTTTACCTTTATCTTGGTGGACTGGGACAAGGTTCGCGCGGCGAACGCCACCGGCTTTGTCGATTGGCTCGGAACCGTGCTCAAGAACGGATTGACGGGCGAGGCTCTGCAGCAGGGCACGACCTGGACCTTCATCGTGGCTGGGGTGGCGTCACTGCTCCTGGCTGCGTTCAGCCTCACGCTGCCTCACACTCCGCCGAAACCGGCGGTTGCTGGTGCTGAGTCGCTGGCCTGGCTTGGAGCCGCCCGCTTGCTGAAGCACCCCTTTGTTCTCGTTCTCTGGATTGTCACCTTCGTCGATGCGTTCGTGCACAACTGCTACTTCAATTGGACCGGCACCTTCCTGAGTAAGGTCGGCATTCCTGGCAATTGGATCATGCCCGTGATGAGCATTGGTCAGATTGCCGAGATCCTCACCATGTTCGTCCTCGGGGCGGCTCTCAAAAAGATGGGCTGGAAGGTCACCATGACGATCGGAATTCTGGGCCACGCGGCCCGGTTTGCCGTCTTTGCGTTTCTTCCCGACCTGACCGGGCTGATCGTGCTGGTCAATGTGCTCCACGGCATTTGCTACGCCTTCTTCTTCGCCACTGTTTACATCTTCGTGGACGAGTATTTCCCGAAGGATGTTCGAGCCAGCGCTCAGGGCCTGTTCAACGTCATGATCCTGGGCATTGGTGCTTTGGTCGCCAACTCAGTCTGTCCTTGGTTGATGCAGGAGAAGTTCACTTCGAACGGGGTCATCGACTTCAAAGGCCTGTTCTTGGTTCCCTGTGCGGCGTCCTTGGCTGCGGCGATCGCTCTCGCGCTCTTCTTCCATCCGCCCCGTAAGACGCAGCCAAACGCGGCCGGGTCGTCGGCTCCAGCTCACTGATTTAGTTGGGCCCCCAATTTGTTGCTCTGGAGAATGTAGGTATGAAACGAAGCGGTTCACGAAGGCAGTTCCTCGGCTACGGATCCAGTGCCGCCGCACTGGGCCTTTTGAGCGGTTGCGCCTCGATTCGTGGTCGTGGCGAGCTGTTCAAGATCTCCTTGGCCGAATGGTCGTTCCACAAGACGCTGTTCGAAGCCAAGACCATGACGAACCTGGATTTCCCAATCCTCGCGCGCCGGACTTATGGGATCGGGGCCGTCGAGTACGTGAATCAGTTCTTCAAGGATAAGGCCAAGGATTACGCCTACCTGCGTGAGCTCAAGACGCGATGCGACGGGGAAGGGGTTCGCAGTGTGCTCATCATGTGCGACGGGGAAGGGGAACTTGGGGACGTCGATCCCGCCAAGCGATCCGAGGCGGTATCCAATCACCACAAATGGGTCGATGCCGCGCGGTTCCTGGGGTGCCATTCCATTCGCGTCAATGCCGCCACCGGCGGGCAAGGGAGCTTTGAAGAGCAACAGCGGCGCGCCGCGGATGGGCTCTTCCACCTTGCCGAGTATGGGGCGCGGATGGGCATCAATATTATTGTGGAAAACCATGGGGGCCTCTCGTCGAATGGGGAGTGGCTGGTAGGCGTCATGCGCCTCGTGGGGTCCTTTCGTTGCGGGACTTTGCCGGACTTTGGAAACTTCAGCGACTACGACCGCTACCGCGGAGTGGAGGAGATGATGCCCTACGCCAAAGGGGTGAGCGCCAAATCCAACGACTTCGACGATGCGGGCAACGAGACTCAGACGGATTATCGCCGCATGCTCAAGATCGTGCTGGCCGCCCACTACCACGGCTATATTGGCATTGAGTATGAAGGCTCCCGTCTGAGCGAACACGAGGGCGTTCTTAAAACCAAGCAACTGCTCGAAAAGATCCGCGCCGAACTGGCATAACAAGAAGAAGGAGTGAGGAGTGGCGAATGATAAGTGACGAGTTGCCCGAGGCGAAGCCTGACAGCGCTATCCCAGTTGCGTTGTCCGTCTGGCAATCCGGAGTGTAGGAGCCGGGGTATTGAGGTATGCGTGACAGATCGACCGTCCCGGCGATGCCTTCGGAGACCTCCTAACGGGCTGGCTGAAAATGTTTTTTGCGAAAAGGGCTTGCTAGCTTAGGACCCCGCTCGTAGATTGCGCCCCGTCAGACGGATCGCGGGGTGGAGCAGCCTGGTAGCTCGTCAGGCTCATAACCTGAAGGTCCTGGGTTCAAATCCCAGCCCCGCAACCAATTCCTAGGATTAATACCCTAGACCTGAAAAGCCTGCCATTCGGCAGGCTTTTTTTGTGCCTGGTGAGGACTTCTGCGCGTGGGCGCCTCCCGCCGCCTTCAGGATGCGGAGAGAAACTGCCCCTAACCTTCTATCGCGGAAACCACCGCCCGGTGGCGCCTAACCCTTCACGACCAATTCGTTGAACGTACGTTCAACGAATTGGTCGTGAAGGGAACAAGGTTTGGCGCTTGCCTGCCGTGGCCTGGCCGCCTAGGTTGCAGCCATGTCTCTCCCCACGAATTCCCCTTCGAGTTGCGACTGTGCTCTGCCGCAGAGCATCCCCCGCCGCAGATTCCTCAAGACCACTGCTGCCGGCCTGGCTGTCGCCGCCGCGAGTAAGGCTTGGATGCCTCACCAGGCTCTCGCTGGCCCGACTCCGAATGATGTTTCGGAGACCCTGGCGGCCCAGCTCTACAAATCACTTTCCGAGGAACAACGCCGCACGCTTTGTTTTGACTTCGGTCATCCCTTGCGTGAGAAGGTCGACAACAACTGGCTCATCACCAAGAAGTCGATCCAAGACGTCCTTAAGCCCGATCAGCGAGATCTGGTGGAGCAGATCTTCCGTCGTCTCCACGCTCCCGAATTTGCGGATCGCGCTATGCAGCAGATGGTTCACGATTCGGAAGGTAAGGGATTCAACGCCGGCACGTCCGTCGCTTTGTTCGGGCAACCTGGCACGGGCAAGTTCGAATTTGTGCTCACCGGACGCCATTGCACTCGTCGATGTGATGGCGATGCGGTCGCGGGGGCAGCCTTTGGCGGCCCTATTTTTTACGGCCATCAGGCGGGAGAGAAGGATGCCGAACCGGCCGATCATCCGGGTAATGTGTTCTGGTATCAGGCCAAGCGCGTCAACGAGGTCTTTCAGGCGCTCGATGGTCGCCAACGCGAGGTGGCTCTCATCGATGGCCGAGGTCGAGCCGAGCAGGCGACGCAGACGGTCAAGCTCACAGGAAAGAAGGCCGGGCTCCCTGGAATTCGCGTTGGCGATCTTGCGAAGGACCAGCAGGGCTTGGTTCAAAAAGTGATGAAAGACTTGTTGGCTCCCTTCCGCCAGCCCGACGCCGAGGAGGCCATGAAGCTGGTCCAGAAGCAGGGCCTGGAGAATTTAAGCCTGGCTTACTTTAAGCAGCAGGATGTCGGCAATGATGGCGTTTGGGATGTTTGGCAAATCGAGGGGCCCAGCATGGTTTGGTATTTTCGCGGCGAACCTCATGTCCATTGCTACGTGCATATTCGAGATGGGGTCGCTTAGCTGCTCCTCTCGTTGACCGCGGGCTAAAAATTTTCTGGACCTGTCTCGGCGTGTCCCGACAGGGTGAGTAAGCGGGCCGAGGCCACTCAGGTCACTCCGCGCTTCGCCTCGCTGAGACTATGCCCAACACTATCAAGACCCCCGGGGTCTTCATCACTGAGAAAAATGCGTTCCCGAACTCGGTGGTTCAGGTCGCAACGGCGATTCCCGCGTTTATTGGCTACACGCCCCAGGCCCATCCCGTCTACAGGGGACGGTCGTGCGCCAGAACACCGATCAGGATCGAGTCATTTGGGGACTTCTTAGCTCACTTCGCGGTTCAAACGACGCCTAGCCATGGCGGGCCGCCTGAGATCGCTCCCGATGACCAGCAGTATGCGCCTCGTTATCACGCCATTCCTGCGAAGCAGGGAAGCGGAGGGGACATCACCCTCTCGGGGCAACACTACGACCTCGAGCCCGACCCCGGCTCCGTCTACTACTTGTTCTCCTCCCTGAAGCTCTTCTTTCAAAATGGCGGCGGACCTTGTTATGTGATTTCGATCGGTTCTTATGGACCCATTTCCGGAAAACCCAAGGCTAAGGACGAAGCCCTGATCAACCCTAACGTCCTGTACGCGGATCTTAAGGCTGGACTGGATCTGCTGCTGACTGAGCAGGAACCGACGATGATTGTCATTCCTGATGCGGCGTTGCTGAGCCGCGGGGAGCACGCGTCCTTGATGCAAGATGTGCTGCGGCAGTGTGGCGCGATGCGAAGTCGCATCGGCATCGTGGACGTGCCCGGTGGCGACGCTCCGGATCCGGCCAGCTGGATGTCGGACGACATTCTGCCTTTCCGGATCGCGATCGGGACCGAGTTCCTTAGCTATGGTGCCGCTTACTACCCCTTCTTGCGCACCTCCATTGTCTCCGAAGCCGACATTGGCATGGCGAACCTCGGCGGGCCTTCCGTCCTGGCAGGGCTGCTGCCGGAAGCTGCTGCTGAACCGGTGAAAACCTTGCTGGCGACTGCTGCAAATCCACCCGCGGCGAATGCTCTAACGCCTGTTCAGCTCGAGAGTGCCCTCCGCGGCGCCAGTAAATCCTATTCGGCGCTCGTTCAGGGGGTGTTGGGCAAGATCAACACTCTGCCGCCAAGTGCGGCGATGGCTGGAATCTACGCCGCGACAGACGACAGCCGTGGCGTTTGGGCGGCGCCAGCTCGTGTGGGCATCAACGCCTTGGGTGTAACACTTGCTATCTCCGACGCGGCTCAATCGGACCTGAACATTGACGCCGCATCCGGAAAGTCGATCAATGCCATCCGTTACTTTCCAGGTAAGGGAGTCATGCCGTGGGGAGCCCGCACTTTGGATGGCAACAGCAATGAGTGGCGGTATATTTCGGTGCGGCGAACTCTCATCATGATCGAGCAATCGCTGCAGTTGGCAACGCAGGCCTATGTCTTCGAGCCCAACACGGAGAACACTTGGGTGACGATAGCGAGCATGGCGAGCAACTTCCTCGACAACTTGTGGAAACAAGGCGCCTTCGTGGGGGCCAAGCCGGAGGAGGCGTTCAGTGTGGCCATCGGCCTGGGAAGAACCATGACAGCGCAGGACATCCTGGATGGCTCCCTGAGGCTGATGGTCCTGGTGGCGGTCCTGCGTCCGGCCGAGTTCCTGGCGGTTCAGATCCATCAGAAGATGCAGCCCAGCTAGCCGCAAGTACCGCCGGCGCGAGGCTACTGCGTGCGGGCAGCGAGTCTCTATGGACCACGGTGGCACGACCTCATCTTTACCTCCAAAATGGGGACTAGACAAGCTGGGCAACGCCGGCTTTTCTCGCTTTGTCGGCAAGGCCCGAACCCCCAGGGTTCAAAGAAATTTAGCCGGGGGTGCTCGCACCCCCGGAACTGTTAAAAGTACGGAGCATCACGCAGCGATGCCACTGGCTTCTGAGACTTGCGTCAACCACTTCAAGGAACCTAATCCGTTCGTCCGCCCATTGGCCGACGGGTGGCACGCCTTTCAGGGTGCTGTTGAATGGGGGGCCGACAGACCGGGGGTGTCGCTGCGCTCCACGCCCCGGCTAATCTCTTTGAACCCGCAGGGTTCTCGGCTTCGGCATCAGGACCTCACGCGAACACGCGAGTTTGCACAGCTTTCGACACCGGAGCGAGCGATCGGTTCGCGGATCTGAAGCGGGACTTGCCAAGGCAGGGCCCGCTGATGCCATTGTTCCTCTGAGTCCCTCCCACTCGGCGAACTGCAATGTCCTGAACAAAAGTTGCTGTTGCCGCGTCTAGTCTGTTTGATATCAAGTATTCCAGTCATGTCCTCGATTTCAAAGATCTCGATTCAGTGGCCCCGGGAACACCGGGGCGGCGGTTGGGTGTGGGCCCTCGGATTCCTGGCCGTGGCGAATCTGGGCTTCTCCGCCCCTGCCGAGGCACCCGTAAGTTTTAATCGGGACGTTCGTCCCATCCTGTCTGACAACTGCTTTGCCTGTCACGGATTCGATTCCAAGACCCGGAAAGCTGGCTTGCGGCTGGATGTTCCGGAGTCCGCCCTTCAGCCCAATAAAGACGGGAAGACTGCGATCAAGCCAGGGCAGCTAAACACCAGCGAAGTCTGGCAGCGCATCATCACTCAGGACGCGGACGACGTGATGCCACCGCCGGATTCTCATAAGACCCTGACTGCCGAACAGAAGGACATCCTCCGACGCTGGATTTTACAAGGAGCCCCTTACCAGAAACACTGGGCCTTCGAGCGTCCCGTCAAGGCGGCGCCTCCGGTGGTAAAGAACCAGCGCATGGTCAAGAATCCGATTGATCAATTCCTGCTCCAGAAACTGGAGAAGGAAGGATTCGGCTATTCGCCGGAAGCGGATCGGGTGACGCTCCTGCGTCGGATCAGTTTCGCCCTGCGGGGACTCCCACCGACGCCCGCCGAGGTCGACGAGTTCCTCGCTGATAGATCCTCCGACAGCTACGCGCGATGGGTGGATCGCTTCATGGGATCCATCCACTTTGGAGAGGAGATGGCAAAACACTGGCTGGATGTCGCTCGCTATGCCGACACGCATGGCATGCATCTCGACAACGAGCGATCAATGTGGCCCTACCGCGACTGGATTGTTCAAGCCTTCGCTCGGAACCTGCCCTTTGATCAGTTCACCGTGGATCAGATTGCGGGGGACCTCCTGCCTTCGCCCACCTCGGAGCAGTTGGTGGCCACGGGGTTCAACCGCTGCAACGTCACCACCGGAGAAGGCGGATCCATCGAGCCGGAGTGGCTCTTTCGTTATGCGGTGGATCGCACCTCGACCACGGTCCAGGCCTGGATGGGCCTGACCGCTGGATGTGCCGTGTGCCATGATCACAAGTATGATCCATTGTCGGCTCGGGAGTTTTATTCCCTCTATGCCTTCTTTAACAACGCGGCGGATCCCGCTCTGGACGGCAACATCCTGCTGACTGCCCCGGTCGTCAAGCTTCCCACGCCCGAGATGGACCAACGCTTGGCCACGCTCACCTCCGAGCTAACGCAAGCCCAATTGGCGGTCACCCAGGCGCTCACCCAGGTTGCCTACGTTGATCCGGCCCTCCAGCAACCTCCGCCGGCCTCCCGGCCTTTCGAGAAGGTATGGCTGGACGATGAGTTTCCTTCCGGTGGAAAACTCACCGCCGCAGGAGCGGCCTTAAAGTGGGTCAAGGCGGAGGAGGGCAAGGTGCTTTCTGGCAAACGGGCCATTCGTCGCGAGGAAAAGGGATTGGGACAAGATGTTTGGGAAACCACCAGTGCTGCGCTGGAAGTTCCATTGGTGGCCCGGCTGTTTGCCTCCGTCTACCTGGATCCCACCAACCAGCCCAAGAGCATCATGCTGCAGTATCATTCGGGCGGCTGGGACCATCGCATGGTCTGGGGAGATGCCGATGCAATCGAGTGGGGGGCCAAGGGAACCGTGGGTCGAGTGCATGCGGGGCCGCTTCCAAAAGTGGGCGAGTGGGTTCAGTTGGAGTTCGATGCAGCCCAAGTGGGCCTCAAATCAGGAGATCGTGTTACTGGCTTCGCCATCACCCAGTTCGGTGGATTGGTTTACTGGGATAAGGTGGGTGTTCGTGGTCGAATTGACCCCGCCAATGATCCTGCCAGCTCCCTGCTGGTGTGGCAGCGTCAGAACGACGGCAAGGAACCCGGCGGAGTTCCTGAGGAGGTGAAAAAGATTTTCAAAACGACGAGCCTCACCAATCGTGCGCCGGATCAGGCTAAAGTGCTCTCCGACTATTTTCTTTCCAGAGTTTGCGTCGATCTCAAGCCGACCTTCCAGCCGCTCCACACGCGGGTCGACGACTTGCGTAAGAAGCGTAGCGACGCCGAGGGCGCCATCCCGGGAAGCCTGATTTATCGAGATCGAGATAAACCGCGGGAGAGTTTTGTGATGCTTCGCGGACAGTATGATCGACCAGGGGAAAAGGTGACTCCGAATGTGCCGGCCATCTTTCCCCCCCTCAAGAACACCAATATCGCGACCCGGCTCGATCTGGCCCGTTGGCTGGTCAGCCCGGACCATCCGATGGTCGCCCGCGTTGCCGCGAATAGGTTCTGGCAGCAGTTCTTCGGAACGGGGCTGGTTAAGACGAGTGATGACTTTGGAACCCAGGGAGCGGTCCCGAGCCATCCCGAGCTGCTCGACTGGCTGGCGGTAACGTTCCAGGAATCAGGCTGGGATGTGAAGGCTTTGGTCCGAATGTATCTCACTTCGGCCGCCTATCGACAGTCCGGCCGCGTCACCTCCGCCTTGTTGGAGAAGGATCCGGAGAACCGTTGGTTGGGCCGTGGACCCCGCTTTCGGTTGGATGCTGAGCAAATTCGCGACAACGCCCTGTTTGTCAGCGGTCTGATCGATCTTACTCCTGGCGGACGAGGGGTTCGGACCTATCAGCCTCCCAATATCTGGGAGCCGGTGGCGTATGTCGGCTCCAACACGCGCGATTACAAGGCTGATACGGGATCGGCGCTCTACCGTCGCAGTCTGTATAGCTTTTTCAAGCGGACGGCTCCGCCTCCCTTCATGTCCTCCTTTGACGCTCCAAATCGGGAGCAATTTTGCTCGCGACGAGAACGTAGCAACACTCCTTTGCAAGCGCTGCAGCTCCAGAATGACGTCCAGCATTTTGAGGCAGCTCGAGCGCTGGCCCAGCGCATGATGCTGGAAGGGGGAACGACGGTTCGCGATCGCATTCGATTTGCCTATCGGGTCGTTCTAGCCCGCAAGCCTTTGCGCGACGAGGTGGCGGTTGTGGAGGAGGCGTTTCAGACCCACCTGGCCCGCTATCGAGCGGACGTGAAGGCCGCGGAAGCATCGATTCATTTTGGCGAGTCGAAGCCCAAGGCGGGATTGGATCCTGCGGAGCTAGCCGCCTACACGCTCACTGCCAATCTGTTGCTGAACCTGGATGAGACCGTCACCCAAAACTGAGATGCCATGAATCCTCTGCTTGAATATCAGCTGCACCAAACTCGCCGGCAATTCTTCGGTCAGAGCGGTCTGCGGCTCGGCGGGCTTGGGCTCGCTTGGTTGATGGGAAGCGCCGGGTTTCGATCCACGCTCAACGCGGCCGCCGCCACCCCCTCGGTTCGTGTCCATCCTCCCTTGCCGGGATTTCCACACTTTCCGCCCACGGCAAAGTCGGTGATCTACCTGCATATGAATGGCGGCCCGGCGCAGATGGATCTCTGGGACTATAAGCCGGGGTTGAAGGAATACTTCGACAAGGATCTTCCCGACTCCGTGCGCCGCGGACAACGGATCACCACCATGACCAGCGGACAGTCACGGTTGCCGGTGGCACCCTCCAAATTCAAATTCAAACAGTATGGGAAGTGTGGACGGTGGATCAGCGAGTTGATTCCCCACACCGCCGAGTTCGCGGACGACATCGCGCTGGTGAAATCAGTTCACACCAACGCGATCAATCACGACCCAGCCTGCACGTTTGTAATGACCGGCAGCGAGGTGCCAGGAAAAGCCAGTCTGGGCTCCTGGCTGAGCTATGGGTTGGGAAGTGAGAGCAACGACCTGCCCGCGTTTGTGGTGATGACGCCGACCTTCCCGTCGACCGGAAATGGCCAAGCCATCTACACGCGCATGTGGGGAAGCGGTTTTCTCGAGACCAAGCACAATGGCGTGGCGTTGCGGTCAGTGGGTGATCCCGTCTTGTTCATCAAGAACCCCCCAGGAGTGGAGTCGGGCGACCGACGCACCCTGCTCGAAGCACTGAATCGCCTGAATCGAAAATCGTTCGAGCGATTTGGAGATCCTGAGATTCAAACGCGAATCGCCCAATATGAAATGGCGTTCCGCATGCAGACCAGTGTTCCAGAGCTCACGGATCTCACAAAGGAATCGGAAGCCACTCTCGGTCTGTACGGCAAGAATGTGCAGAAGAGCGGAACCTTTGCGCACTCAGCGATCATGGCCCGCCGCTTAGTGGAACGTGGCGTGCGGGTGGTGCAAATTCTTCACCGCGGGTGGGATCAGCACGACAATTTACCTGTGGCTCTGAAGAACCAGTGCGAGGACACGGACCAACCCATCGGAGCTCTGTTGCGTGACCTTAAGCAACGCGGTCTGCTGGACTCGACCTTGGTGGTGTGGGGCGGGGAGTTCGGACGGACCGTATATTCCCAAGGGAAGCTGACAGCCGACACATACGGCCGAGATCATCATCCGCGCAACTTCTGCATGTGGATGGCGGGTGGCGGGGTGAAAGGCGGATCCTCGTACGGCGAGACCGACGACTTCAGCTACAACGTCGTCGAGAATCCGGTGCACATCAATGAGTTCAATGCGACCATGCTGCATTGCCTAGGTATTGATCACAAGCGGTTCTCCTTTAAGTTCCAGGGACTCGACCAGCGTTTGACCGGTGTGGAAGAGGCTCGAGTCGTGAAAGAGTTGTTGGCGTAACGGATCGTGTCGCTCTGGAGTGCGGTGGCACGACCTAAGCATTACCCACAAGTTCAGAAGATCTTGGACCTC
>JAEUHE010000224.1 GCA_016793885.1 Verrucomicrobiales bacterium | reverse complement strand
CGTTATGCAGCTTAATAAACTCCGTCACTGTTTGGGGACTCGATACGTCGAGGTGCTTAGTTGAGTTTTTCATGTAATACCGCTAGCACACCTCAAACAGTGACTTTGCTCAACTGCATGGATTGGGCTAAAGGCGGAACTCCGTACCGAAGACCGAGCCTCACCCGGAAATAGTCACACCCTTCGACCTGGGGGGGCAAGACTTCGCACGTGACGGTCGCTTAGTTCGCTGAAGCTTTGACAGGCTCCGGTTTAAATTCCGGCGCGGTGAAGAGGTATATTTCCCGCGACTCAGCGGTCGCCAGCAGACCTTCAGAGACAAAGCAGCACGCCTCGACGTGTTCGTGCCGGAACTTGGTCATGAAGGGTTTCACTTCACCTAGTGCCTTGAAGTCGCCGGGGGTGGCGACTTTGAAGACTCCCGCACCACTTTTGGAAACGAAGGCCACTCGCGTGCCATCGGTAGAGATGTCGGCACCGGTCACGGGCGAGTCAATCTTCAGTTTGGTAACCCGCTCCAGAATGACCGGTTCGCTCGTCTGCTTCAGGGGGAAACGGTAGAGGCTGGCTTTCGCGTCGTTGACCACTTTGGAGATGAGGTATCCGTATCCGTTCCAAACGAAGAGCCCTTCACTATCGAAGGGCTCGCGCGGGAAGCGCAACACCCACGTTCGCTGCACCTCCAGGGTCGGGGTGAGCGCCCGGGGATTCGGTTCGAGAACTTCGTGCACCCTGATCTCGGTTCGGCTCTGGGTGTTGTTTCCGGTGTCGGAAAGGTAGAGATGGCCTTGGTGGTCGGAGGCGATGTCCTCCCAGTCCGTCACCTGTGCTTCCACCGTGGTGGATCCCACGAAAGCTCCCGTCCGATCCACGGCGAAGAGGGTACGGCTCTTGCCATCGTTGTGGGTCCAGAAGACCCCAGGATCGGCGTGGCTGACGACGATACCCGAGCTTTCGCGCAGGGCGGGAGGCTGCAGCGTTCCGAGGCGTTCCACTTGCGGAGGGAGCTGGACTTGGGCGTCGGCCACCCAGACAGCACCCACCACGCCGGTGAACATCCAGAACCAGGCGAGAGAAGTCGCTCGAATCATTGTGGGTAACATACCCCGGCTTTCCGGTTTTGACCAGTGCTGGGAGCCCCATAAATTGGCTGGCAATCGACGCCTCGTTCGGCGCAGGATCTGACCGTCCATTAACGGAGTTTAATGATCCCAGAGGAGTGATGATGTTCATGACGTATTTCATACAACGGATCGCGAGCAGGCTTGGCGGCCTCGTTTTGCTGTTGGCCTGGAGCTTGAGCTTCGGGTCGCTCCACGCTCAGGGGCTTTTGGCTTCCGTGCCGCTGTCAGTGACATTGGAGGCCGACGGTAGCGAATGGCTCCATTCGGCTTCGTTGGATCTCGCATGGAACCGGTCGTCCCCCGCTACGGATCGGCGTTTCGAATGTCGGTTCGGCTTCTCCACGGACGAAACCTTCGTCGAGGGACGCCTCGTCGACATGATCAGCGCGGTGCTGTTGGATGCCAGCGGCCGTCGTTCGATGGTGTTGTTCACCCTCTCGGCCGAAGGCCTGTCGCTCATGCCTCAAACGGCTGACTCACTGACCGTCAACTTGGATCATGTCCTACTTGAACCCATCGCAGTTCCTGCCTCGGAGCTGGGCTTCTCCTCTCGAGTCGCTTATCGGATACAAACACCGCTGCCGGCTGCTTTCGCTCCCGGAAACGTTCGACTCGCCTTGGCTTTCGATGACAACCAGGACACCGCAGCTTCGCGCGCCTGGCTTGAAGAGATTGTTTTGGTGCCGGAGCCTTCCGGCTTCCTGATTCTGACCTTGGCTGCGGTGGGCTTAGCAGTGAACTTCGTGTGCACCAGAGCCTTGGCTCTTGTGAAGCGCGGAGAATAGACGCGGGGCTGTAGGAGATCCTCACTTCTTCGCATGAGTTCCTGAGGCCGAAGCCGAGAACCCTCAGGGTTCAAAGAGGGTAGCCGGGGTGTGGAGCGCAGCGACACCCCCGGTCTGTCGTAACCCTATTCAACAGCACCCTGAAAGGCGTGCCACCCGTCGGCGAACGGACGGACGAACTGATTAGGTTCCTTGAGTCGGGTGATGCAAATCTCCGAAGCCGGTGGCATCGCTGCGCGATGCTCCGTACTTTTAACAGTTCCGGGGGTGCGAGCACCCCCGGCTAGATCTCTTTGAACCCTGCGGGTTCGGGCCCTTCCGGCAAAGTGTGAAACGCTGGCATCGCCCAGCTTGTCGCGTGCGCATTTCTGGAGGTAAAGATGAGGGCACGTCTCCGCACTCCATAGCTCCCGACACCGAAGTGAGCAGGAGCTGTTGGTTCTCTTGTCGATAAAACGACCATCTTGGTATTCCTTACTTTTAGGGATTCTTCTCCCGAGTTTTCCAGGCTTTCCCCTTATTCCTCCGATTGCCGGGCCGGTTTGTTGCGTCAAGATGGCTGCGTGGAGGAGTTCTATCCAATGATGTGGAGGTCGATCGAAGTTGTCGCGGGGCAGCTGCGCTGTCTGGTGCTGCTGTGGGTGGGGGGCTGGTGTGGGCTGGTGGAGATGTCGGCGGCGGAGGCGGGATCTGCGCAGCTCAGCGGAGTTCGTTACGTCTGCGACGCGGACGGACGCCGGGTTCTGGAAGTCAGAACGTTGACGGATCCGGATACCGGCGTCGAGTTCACTCAGGAAGGCCGTATCTTGATCGACCCGCTTCATCCCTCGGGGTTCAGTCAGGTGATGGCCACCACCGGGGGTGGCGTGGGTTTGGAGTCTCATCTCGTTGGTGTGCATCCGGTGGCGCAAGCGATTTGGACCGGACCGGAAGAGGTGGAAGTGAATTGGTTGGTAGTTGATGGGCGTGCTTCCATTCGTGGTAGATCGATCGCCGCGGGCACGCCAGAGTCAGACCTGATCTTCTCGGAGTTGTCGGACTTTGACGCCTTTGGCATCAAGTTGGATGGCAGCTCCGCAGGATCTGAGGTGGGAGAGCTGGAAGACACGGCCTGGGGGCAGCGCGGTTTTCGGGGCGAATGGCTGGCCGTGGGTTTGGGAACGCTGGATTTACGTGCCCGTTGGTATGAACCTGAGAGCGGCCGGTTTCGCACTGCCGATGCCTTTGAAGGCGGGAGCGAGGATCCTGGTTCCCAGCATCGATATCTCTATGCTGCTGGCGACCCGATCAATCGAGCCGATCCGAGTGGATACTTTACCCTGCTCGAGATCGATTTGGTTCAGAAGGTGCAATCCAGCATCCGAACGGTGGAGGCCCATACTCCTCGGGCGGCGCTGCAGTCGGCTAGGGCCAAGGTATGGGACGTGTACTGGGGCATTCGGCTCCAAGCATCGAAGTCTGCCCCGATCCACTCGGCCCTCTTCGTCCAGAATCTGACCGCGCGAACTGGCGTTCGCTACGAAGTTGGGATTCTTGGTCCCAAGCCGCTGTTGGGAACTTCGGTGGGCGGCATTCGGCGTCGATCGGCATCTCTCCAGGCCTTTCAGCGACAATCCACTTGGCATTTCAAAGTGGCCCGACTCAACAGTCTTCAATATCTAGGATGGGATCGGGCCATTGGTTTCTTGGAAGCGGACGACTCGATCGTGCCGATCGACTACAGCGTATTCGGCTTTGCGATCATAGGAGCCGGACCTTCGAACTGTGCGGCCTGGTCCTTGGAAGCCGCGCTGGCTGCCTGGGCTGCATCGAGAGTGGGAAACTAGTTCGCTGCTTTGACAATGGATATGAACACTGCCGAGAGTCATGCCTGGAAGTTCGCCGCCTCGTGTGCGTTCGACGAGATGCTTCGGATGCTGCGGCGGCTCCTGCAGGAGGGAACAGGAGATGAACGAGACCCAGTCGCATCTCGGTTGAGCCTAACCCAGAGGAGTTCGATCAGCTGGCAGACCACCGGGCAGCTGGAAAATGTCCTGGACCCTCTGGCACTGCTCCTGAAGTCCTCCCAAGCCCACCACCTGTTATGGATCCGCCTCGTGAGCGCGGGGTTCGTTTTACCATGGCAAGTGTACGTGCGTCGGACTGGTCTGCCATGCTTGAGCTGCGGACTGGATGCGGAAGAGGAAGACCTCGATGATTCTCTGCGGTCTGCCGCCGATCGGGTCCTCCTGGACCAGCTGTCACGGGGGCTGTGGAGCTTTCTCTACCACGCGGCCCGTCGGGAATGGGTAGGGGATCCACTCTGGATCTACCTGAAGCACAAATGTGACCGCATCGCATCCGTTCGGAGCCGGCTGCTTAAGGATTCGCGTTTGGTCACCGAGCCGGAACTCTCCGCTGCGATGGGGCTTCATGCTTTGTTGGCCACTGCTCTGGAGCGTAAATCTCCTCGGACATCCGTGACGCGCGTGAATCACGATCGGCTGGATCACTTTCTGAGCGACCTGGATGGTTTGCTCATGGAGGCCATCCCTTCCGCCACGCTGGGGGAGGCCCTGGCATCTCTGGGAGCGGAGCCTCGGGATTGGTTCAGCCCGCCTTGACCGGGGATTCCCCGGGGCTCTGGACCGTAGCCGGGGACGATTGCCAGAGCCGCGGGTAAGGAGTAAGCTTCTCCATCGCCAGGCAGACCTAGTTCTCTCTCTTAAGAGCCCTCCGTGTGGAGGGCTCTACTCTTTTGGGAGGGCATTTCCGAACATTCCTTTCGTTGGTTGCCCGTGCCAATAGCCGTTCATTCGGCACGGAGTCGGAAATAGCGTAGCCGAACCTCCGGTAGGATCGGCACCTGGAAGCGCCCCTCTGTTCCGATGCCCAGTTTGTTCCATTCCACCGCATCGCTCGACTCTTCGATCGAGTAGACTCGCCCGATCGATTCCTCCCACCATAAACTCATCGTTTGGTTCAGGGGGTTAAGGGTAACGTTGATCAACCTAGGTTTTCCGAATTCCGGCAGGTCGCGACGGTAGTTCTCGAGAATTGTCTCGGAGCTCAACGCACGGTCGTAGACCCGAATTCGACCTAGCGTTAAACTCGCCCGGAAGCCTGGTGCGGGTGTGCCATCACTGTTGTTTTGGCATCCCAGCCGGAAGGGCAGTCCTCGGGGGGTGGGCTGGTCATCGACCGGCCAGGTATCCAGGATGATCCCGCTGGCGGAACTCGCTTCCGTGCCGTCCGCGTAGACGCGAACGGCGGATTCTTCGGCGCTGTGCACATAGGCTAGGTAGGTCCAGCGGCCTGCGATGGCCCGATCCCGCCAGCCGAGATCTGGCTGCCGCCAATGCACGGCTGCTCCGGTCGTGGGACTGTTCCCATGGTTGAGCGAGAGGTGAGTTCCGTCGGGCCCGCCGCGTCGGCCCCAGGAGATCACGGTCTCCTGTTCCTCCAAGGACGGATTGAAGATCCATGCTTCGATGCTCCGAGAGTGATCGTGCGCCAAGAACTCTGGAACGATGGGGCCCGTGTAGAACTCCGTGTCGCCTCCGACCAGTTTCAGCCCCCGAACCCCATCCTCAACGACTACCTCTGCCGGAGAGGCGGTGGTGATGAAGTCACCATCGAGAAATCCGGTGTTTGGCAGAGTGAGTGCCGGACCCAGGGGGAGCCGCGTGAGATTGAGTTCGATGACCGGAGATCCCTCGGTCAGGTCGGGAGTGCTGAGGTCGCTCAGCGCATTGCTGAGATGGAGGACTTCCTGTCCGTCGGAAAATCCATCGCTATCCGTATCGCTTCGATTGGGATCGGTTCCGAGCAAGGTCTCCATGAGGTCGGAGAGTCCATCCTGGTCGGAGTCCTTGACCAGTGCGTTGGTGGGGGAGTTGGTTCCGTTGACGGTGCGGAAAATCTCCTCCCCGTCGGCAAGTCCGTCCTGATCCGTATCAGGATTGAGCAGGTCGGTACCAGCTTGGAACTCACCCAGGTTGTTGAGTCCATCCTCGTCTTGATCCATGGCACCATCGCGGCCATCGCTGGGATCGAGGAAGTCGAAGCGTTTTTCAAACCAGGTGGGCAGGCCATCTTGATCAGGGTCATCGAGTCCGAAATCAGCCCGCTCACCAGCAAAGGCAGCTTCGAGTTCCGACGCCGCCAGCGCGCGGTCGTGAATGCGCACTCGGGCGACGACGATCTCGCCGATACCGGCCGAACTCGGCGTCCCGATGCGGCTGTTTTGTCGGGCGATCCGGATCGGCACCGGCAGGCCATTGTCGTCCACCTGCCAGGTGTTCAACACCATGGACTCCACAGTCGCCAATTGGCCGTCCTGGTAGGTACGTGATTCCTCGCCATCAAACGTGTAAGCGATGTGCGTCCAGGCGTTAAACACCAGGCGCTGGTTCCAGCCGAGATCGGGACCTGGATTTCCCCAATGAGCCACGGCTCCAAACCCGGGATCGGTGCCGTGGCCGAACGAACAGTTGCTGCCATCCGGGCCTCCGCGATGTCCCCAGGCCACGACTACCTTCTCCGGCTGCGGACTCGGATCGTAGATCCACGCCTCCACCGTACGTGCCCCCCCACCGGTGATCTGTAAGGGAGCCGTTGGACCTACGTAGTGGGCTCCCGCAATGGGATCAGTGCTGGCAGGAAAGAGCACCCCACGAACCTCATCGCGAGCGATCACCTGTGGAAGGCTCAAGCCGGCGGTTTCGAAATTGCCCGGCAAGGTTCCTCGATTTTCCCACGTTCCTTGTTCTCCCATGGGTAATTGCGTGGCATCCAGATCGACCAAGACAGCGGCTTGCGAGTCAAGGGAGAGGATGGCGGCGGCGATGCCTAAATACAGCAGGGCGATACGTGCCTCGGGGGATGCTCTGATGGGGCTCTGTGGCGCTCGAGTGGGGCGAGTGAAAATACATTGATTCATTCGATGCAGATCCGGAACGGTCTCACCCTCAATGGACACGAACCTCTTGTCAACCGAGCACCTAATCAGCATTCGTTTTCTTGTGAAGATGATTTGTTCTTTAAGGTGTGATCTGAAAATTCGTCGTTGCGACCGTCGTGAGTAAGATCACTCTCGTGGCTCGGGGCCTTCGGGAATTTTGCGGTCGACAAGTCAAGGGAGGTCGGGAAGATCGCGCGTATGTCTTCGGTGATCATGCGATCGGCTAACCTATCCGATGTGGAGCCCATCTCGTCCATTTACAATCAGGCAGTGTTGACCACGACGGCCACCTACGACTACGAGCCAGAGAGCTTGGATCGTCGCGTGGCGTGGTATCAGGAGCATGTGTCTCTGAATCTGCCTGTGTTTGTAGCGGTGGCTGAGGATGGGGAGGTGGTGGGATGGAGCTCATTGAGCCCGTATCATCGTCGTCCCGGATTTCGTTTCACGGTGGAGAACTCGATCTATGTCGCGTCCGGCTGGCGGGGGCAGGGGGTTGGCCAGTTGCTCCTTGAACCCTTGATCATGCGAGGCTCGCAGCTGGGGCTTCGTTCCATCATCGCGGCGGTTGATGCGACCAATGAAGCGAGTCTGCGGCTGCACGCCCGGTTTGATTTTCGCGAGGTGGGACGATTCCCCGAAGTGGGCTTCAAATTCGACCGTTGGCTGGATGTCGTCTACTTGCAGCGAAAGTTGTCTCTGGAAAGAGGATCGGTTTAGCAGCGATCACCGCCGGACATGTTGCCCACGGACGACGCGGACCACACGGATCTGAAGAGCGACTAGCCAGAGTTGAGCCGACTGAGGAGCGTGCTCTTCATGATCCCCTCCGACTCCGTGTAGTCAGCGTGTTCCGTGGCCAACCTCTTCCTTGAAAGCCTCCAGAAACCGCACCTCGGGGCGACTTGGTCGTATCGGTATTGTAATCGTAATCGCCTCCTCGACTCCTTCGGACGCATCGGCTCGCGGACCGGGGTTTCCCCGAGGTGCCGGACCGTAGGGACGGGCCATTGCCGATGTCGAGATCCGAGAGTATAGTTTCCCATCGCCAGGCAGACCTAGTTCTCTCTCTCTCAGAGCCCTCCGTGTGGAGGGCTCTTCTCGTTTGTAGCTTGCCAGGAGCACTTCTCAGAACGCCTTCGCCTTGACCGGAGGAGATTGCTCGATCGGTCGAAAAGCTCTACGGCGGTTGGGAATGAGCAACTCGTTTTGCCTTGATTCAACCCGGCCTTCCGGGCAAGTTCTGGCCATCCACCTGTTTCGCATGTCGACTCAATCGCGAACCCATGATTGCCTTATGAAACGCCTTATTTTTCAACGGTTCGGCTTCGTCTTCCTCGCCTTGCTTTGGTCCTCCATGGGGGGGCTGGCCCAGAATATGGTGACCTTTCGGGTGAACCTGGGGGTAAAGACGGCCGAGGGTCTGTTCGATCCCGCTTCGGACCAAGTGGTCGTTCGCGGATCCTTTAACGGCTGGCCGGGCTCCGGCGGGTTGGAGTTGGCCGATCCGGAATCGGACGGTGTGTATGAAGGAGTGGCTGATCTGGCGGATTCCCTGATCGGCCAGACCATTCCCTATAAGTTTGTCAGCCTCAGGGGGGGCAACGCGACCTGGGAGGGCGATCCTAATCGGACGTTTGTGTTATCCGCCGGAGAGACGGTTTTGCCGCAGGAGGATTTCGACCGCGATTCGGTCGTGAGTGTTCCGGTCAACATTCAGCTGCGCTTTGAAGTGGATTTGAATGTGCAGAGCGCCACCGGCCGATTCGATCCGGCCAATCACATGGTGTACGTGCGCGGCAACCGATTTGGCTGGGGCTCCCCACCGCAAGGGCTGCAACTGCTGGAGGATTCCGAACGCCCTGGTGTCTACGTGGTCGACTATACTGCCGAAGCGCTCCTGGCCGGCACGGTAATCGAGTATAAGTTTACGATTTGGAAGCCTGCCGCTCCGGTTGAGGCGGATCGAACCGTTTGGGAAGGGGGGGAGAATAAGAAAATTTCCTTCGACGGCAAGGAACCCGATGCGGATGGAGATGGATTTATTGAGAAGTCGGCCGGCCTGGTCTATTTCGACGGGCTTTCCTTCAGCGAAGTGCTCGACGTGGACACGGAAGTTACGTTTAGGGTGGATATGAGCCAGGCCGTTCGCTTGGGCAGCAGTGTGCCGTTTGATCCGACTACGGAGGGGGTGTATCTGAGCGGACAGTTTGCTGGGTGGTGGACCTGGGGATCCAGACCGGCGGAATACCTGATGGTGGACGATGGCACGGGTGGCGATGAGACAGCGGGCGATGTCATTTATTCGTGGCAACGAACCTTCCGTCGCGGCGACTCACGTCGTCTGGAGTACAAGTATGGAATCGAGAGCGCGGACAATGAGGCTGGTTTCGCCTCGAATCATGTGCGTTACATCAATGCGGGAGGGAGCTACGTGCTGCCCTTGGATGTCTTCGGCACCATGCTCCGGGAAGAGGGGCTCCAGCTGCGAATCGCCAAAATTGAGCGCGTCGTCACTCCGGCTGGCCCCAAGCTGGCACTGAGTTGGATCGGCGGCGCGGGCATCGTTTTGCAGCGCGCCTCGTCCCTTTCGGGCGGTGACTGGCAAGATGTGGAAGGATCGCTTGGACTCAGTCAGCTGGAGTTGGACCTTCCAACCCAGAACACCTTCTATCGATTGAGGAAGTGAGCCGCCGGAATGCCGGCAGGAAGGACGAGGAGGTCATCGTATTTCGGCCTTGGCTGCGGTTGCTAAGGGCCTGTTTCCACCCTCTTTTCGTCAGATTGGACTGGCCCGGGACGCCTGGTGGACTTTGTAAACGAAGTGTTACGCACTTAATTGACATCGTAATTTTGGCCGAACTGAGGTCGCAAAAGGTTCGCCCGCTTTCCCAACCTGCCACCGTAATCGGTTTCCAAATAACCACGCTCCGGTCGTAGCGTACGACGCGATCGGAAGGATGTGGCTCCCCTCTCACTCATTGCCGATTTCTCGTCGCAAGGTTTCCAAGATGGGATCCGAGTTTTCCCGAACTACGGTCCTGGAGTTTCCCGGCTGGTATCGCAAATGTATCCGAGTTGGCGTTGTAGATGTGGGGGCCATGGTGTCCCCGTTGCCCCGACTTTACCGCACTACGCTCGTAGGTTTACCTCAGGCGGTCCAAAGGGCTCTCCGTGGTGTGAAGGAAAAGCGGTGGCGTGCCACGCGCAGTCCATAAGGGCCGTGTCGTTCGTCCGATCACACGCGAATCTTCGCTCCGATGTCCACGACCAAACTCGTGAACGTACGTTCGCCGATCTGGTCATCGTGAATTCAGGAGGGCGGTGAAGCCTGGTGGCCTTCCGCCTTCGCTCTGGGCTCGCAGGTCGTCAGACATGGAATGTCGTTCAGCGGGTTGCCCACCCGGCGCTTAACCATTACACGCAGATCGAGCCGGAACTGGGCATCCGCTTCTACCGTGAGATGGAAAGGTTGCTGCGTGCTGTCTGCACCGACCCGCAACGCTTCTACAAATTTGACCCACCTGCCCGACGATACTTTAGCGCCCAGTTTCCCTATGCGGTCATTTACCTGGAGAAACCCTATCGCGTCTGGATCGTCGCCGTCATGCACGTGAAACGCCGCCCGGCTAGTGGAAAAGTCGCCTGGGCTAGGGTGAGAAGAGGAAGGTAGCAGGAGCGAAAGTTGGTTAGCTTGGATATTGTTCGTGTGCCAGACTATCTCACCCCCGTATTTGTTTTGCATCGGTGCCGGAGCTTGATTAACAAGGGCCGTCTCGGCCCTTTCTTCCTCAACCGAGGTGCGTGTGCATCAACCGGTTGCTTTTCGTTCCAGCGGGCAGTGCCAGCAAAATAGCCAGCTGTGAAGCTACTCCGGACTAGCTCTGGATAAGCACGGCGATACTCCGTCACTGCTCGCTAACGTGGACTGGTTTCAGTGCCTTAGGCTCATAACCGGCAAAGATTATGAAGCCAAAATACCGATTGTATCGACGTGGTACCAGCGGTCGTTACTACGCCCAGGACCGCACAACGAACAGGCAGGAAAGCCTCGGGACATCCGACAAAGCCGAGGCAGTTCGGCTGCTCAACGCCAAAAACGAATCCGCCTATCATCCTGGTTTCAACATTCACCTGGCGCGCACCTACCTCTCTGCGGCGGATCCAACCGTTGCCACGCGAACCTGGCAAGACGTGATG
>JAEUHE010000223.1 GCA_016793885.1 Verrucomicrobiales bacterium | reverse complement strand
GCGATAGTCGTGGGAGCCGTTTTCCGCATCGGAAGTCGTGCGTTGAAGAACGAGGTCATGTGGGGATTGGCCACCGTTGCGTTCATCCTGATTTTCGCCTTCCACGTTCCTTTCCCGGTCATCATTCTGGGTGCAGGGATTCTCGGTTTTGCAGGTGGAAAACTCTACCCAGCTAAGTTCGCGGTCATCACCGGACACGGTTCCAAGAAAGGAAGAACCAGCGTCATAGGCGACGAAGACGCGGTTCCCGACCACGCGAGCCCCTCATGGGGCCGTGCGTTCAAGGTGTGCGGGATCTGTCTCACGCTCTGGTGGATGCCCGTTCTGTTGACGAGCCTTTGGTTGGGCTTCGACCATCTCCTGGTCAAACAGGGGCTCTTCTTCAGCAAAGCGGCTATGGTCACATTCGGCGGTGCCTACGCGGTTCTTCCTTATGTTTCGCAGCAGGCTGTCGAGAACTACGGCTGGGTTACCGCCGGTCAGATGCTCGATGGCCTTGGACTTGCGGAGACAACGCCGGGGCCGTTGATCATGGTTTTGCAGTTCGTCGGGTTTCTCGGAGGATGGAAGTTTCCAGAACCCTTCTCGCCATTATGGATGGCCACGTTTGCGGCGTTCATAACGACTTGGACGACTTTTCTCCCCTGCTTTCTGTGGATCTTCCTCGGTGCACCGCACATTGAACAATTGCGAGGGAACAAGTGGCTCAGCGCCGCACTTTCGACCATCACCGCCGCCGTGGTCGGTGTGATTCTTAACCTCGCCGTCTGGCTCGGGCTCCATGTGCTGTTCCCGGCTGGAAGCCCGGTGAACTGGTTCGGTGTCGTTGTCTGCTGTATTGTATTCATTGGAGTGATCCGCTGGAAATGGGGCGTTATCCCAGTGGTGCTGGGAGCGGGTGGACTTGGTCTGGTGTGGAAACTGAATTTTGCCTAAGTTCGCGGAGTTTCCATGGACCCCAGTATTCTCTCGCTTCGGCGGATTGGCGTCTCACGCTGCTACAAAAGCGTAGTAGTTGTATGAAGTCGTCTCCTTCGAGTTTATGCGTATTACGGCGACCCGCCTATCGCGACCGGGAAAGTTTGGCGACAAACCCACCGTCGAGGGCCACGTGAATCCGGAGTTGATCTCCTGAGCTGACACGGGAACGGGTGTTGACGAGATGGTTCGGGTCCACTTCGGTGTCGTTCGCATCTTTCCAGATCTCCGCTTCGAAGGTGCCTTTTCCGAGGAAGCCCAGCGGAATTTCCAGGTCGCGGGGCTGAACCGCCGACATGCCGCCGAGATACCAGACACGCCCCTTACGACGGACGGTCACCAGCACTTCTCCCACCTGACCGAGCAAAACACGTGTCTCGTCCCACCAGGTCGGCACAGTTCTCAGAAAATCGAACCCCAGCTGACCCTCGTACGCGGTGGGATAATCCGCGACCATTGGGTTCGGGTTGTCAAAGCAGACATACATCGCAAGATGATGCCCTCGGGTTCCAAGGACGTTCGGCGCAACGCCTTTTGGTTGGAACCGCTCGCGCGATACGGCACGGAAGCCACCGAGATGATAGTCCATGCGACCGGCAACCAAGCGAGTGAACGCCATCTTTAGGTTGTGCTCCGGGGTGCATCGATCACTCCACTTCAGATACTCCAAGTTCAAGGCGCCTTCATGGTTCATCAAGTTGGGAAAGGTTCTCTCCAGGCCAGTGGGCTTCCAAATCCCATGAAGCTGAATCAGGAGTTTGTGCTTGGCAGCCGACTTCAAAATCGACTCAGCGAACTCTACCGAGTCCTGATCATCGTGATCGAAGAAGTCGACCATCATCCCGCTCCATCCTTGCTTCTGGAAAGCGGCGAACGCCTCTTCGACCCTCCCTCGCAGCGCCCCCTGATGAACCCAGGTCCAAAGTCGAACGTTCTTCGAATCGGCGTATCGATGGATGGCTTTCAAATCAAAACCTGGTCGAGGTCGGGTGACGTCCGTGTCCGGACCCGGCTCCACCCCCGGTTTGGACTGGTGATACCACGGCGTGGTGACGCCTTCGGTAGAGGTGATGGAATGGGTTGGGATGCCTTCGCGAGAACAGAAATCAATATACTTTTGGTTCATCGCGAATGAGAGCATCGGTGTGCCAGTCTGCCCATCGTAGACGTCGCCATTCCACCAGTGGAACGTGATTTTTCCTGGCCGTATCCAGTAGGTGTCTCCGATCTCTGACGGGCTGTTGAGACAGTAGAGCGTCGACGATTCCAAGAGTGCTCCGGCGCGCTCCGCGAGAAGCACGACTCTCCAGGGGGTTTCCAGCGGGAGAGCGGCCAAGACCTTAGATCCATCCGCTCGTGGTGTCAGCGCGCAAAAGAGCGAATCCTCATTCGATGCGACGGCACCTCGCAT
>JAEUHE010000222.1 GCA_016793885.1 Verrucomicrobiales bacterium | reverse complement strand
TGCTAGTTCAAAGGCATAGGTTGAGTACGTGATGACCAATGAGCTGCGTCACCGGACGCTCAGCGGCTAAGCCGTTTCGCTCCGGTGAGCTTGGTCGTTGAACGACAGCATTTCTGGTATTCCAGTGACTGCTCTGGGTCGAAACGACTCACCAGCCAGTGGCAGCTTTCGGGAAGCGAACCTTCAACGTCGGCTTTCCGGCGGTGAGTCCGAAGAGTTGTCGGTCGCCACCCGACCCACTGCTGTCATTGGGCTTTGAAGAAAGCTGCCGCTCAACGTTCGAGCTAAGCTGCCGTAGGGGGGCAGCTTGAGCAAGGTGTTAGGTCACAGCTAGGCGCACACACTACAGGGTGTATGACTGCAACTCCATTCGGATTGACTTGGCTAGACCTCCAAGATCACCATAAATAGATTTTGAATTAATGCTCATCTTTCGAAGTGCGACATAGACGCCTTCATACAAGCTCGCAGGAACTCGAAACTTAAGAACAGTTGCGGTCTCATAGAGTGGAAGATTGACAATCGACTCGATGGTTTTCTCAAGATTGCCCGAGACTAGAAATGTACCCGATTGACGATCTATTCGAGCATTGAGTTCCCGTGGCTCCGTTATCCATGCGATATCGTAAGAATACCGATCAACTACATCATCGAAAATCGAATCCTGCTTTCCGTTCATTGAGGTTCTACTTTCGGAAAACTTTGAATCAACCCTCTTGATATGCTGGATCGAGGCTTCCATCACGGCTGTGTAGTCGATTGCGTAGACCGCAAAGTCATTCTGAGAAAGCGGGTCGTAGGTTTCGAGTGCGAAGTAAAGCGCAATGTATGGGCTTGTTGTGAAGTCGATCAACCTTGTGGGCACGCCGTAGTGCTGCATAACCGACAGCCAGGACAGCTTCGAAGCTGGAGTGTGCTCTGAACCGCTGTAAATGTGGTACTTCGACTGAAAGAGCTGAAGCGAGTAGGACTCAAAACGTCGAGCATTCTCTGCGCTCCACCTTTTACCAATCACGCGCTCAAGAGTTGATTTGAGACCCCAGTCCGCATTAGCCTGGCCTCGAAACGCGAAATGATTCGGAAGGACGTTCAGTTCCCTCGCTAGGCCATCCATGCTATCTACCACACGTTCTACGATCATTGCCTGACCTCGCCATACTCCCGTTGAATCATGACGAGCGCCTCTGCCTTCTCGACCTCGGAGTCAATAACAACTCGTCTAGCATCCCCTTTGAAGGAGATGGGAATCGGACGGGAGCCCTTCTCAACTTGGATCAGCGCTGAGGCCGTGTTGCCAGTTGCCGCCGTCGACTTCGCTACGGCAGCAACCGCGTCGTCGTCAAGTGACTCGCCCTTGACAATCACTGATCCTTCGTCTGCTTCAAGTTGCTGGCAGTAGTAGGACATGGGCTTCTGAAACAGTTCGTCTGCGTCAATTGGATTTGGACCGGTGAAGGTGGCTTTGAAGCGCTTAACCGCGTAGGCTCCATACAACTTCTCAAGGAAGCTCTCTGGATCAGGTATTAGGTCAACTCGCACGGAGATTCCGTGCTCCGTCACCACCCGGGTACGACTGAAAAGTTTCTGAAGCTTTCGGGCCACAGATTTAACGGTGGCAGCAACCTTGGTTCGCTTGCCGATGCCGAGGAGACCAATCTTGCTGTCGAAATAGACGAAGGTGTATGGGCCTGAGTCGTCGCGCAGTTCAGTGAAGTTTCCGGTCTCACTGTCGAATTTCTCTACCGTTGTTTTTGTTGTCCGACCAACCGCAAAGCGACCGCCATCCGGTGTGATCTGTTCAATGTTGCCGATATGCCAAACGTTCCCCTCCCGGAACTGGAGCGAAGGACGTTCAGAGAGAACATCCTCGAAGATGGATCTTGGGGTCATTTCCGGGTGGAACAGTGCCAATTGCGCAGGTTTTACTAACTTCACGCGGTAGAGGTGGTACTCGATATTGGGCATATGAGTTCTAGTCGGAGTTCAGCGGTCGGTTGCCGACAGATTGTGTTCTGAGGCCTAACGCTACGGCTCACAGTCGGCAAATACGAAGCGCCGCGTAGTGTTTGACGTCCTTGTGCAGCCAATTGTTAGCAATTACTCGCGCTCTTCTAGTTCTTCCAGCAAACTTTTGTAACTCGTCTCGACCACCTTCACCTTGTAATCGATTGTAAGTTTGCGGATTATTGGCTCAGACAATGTATCTGCGTAAATACTCGCTTCAACCGATATCTGACAATCACCATCTCCGCCTAAGAGTAATTTCCGCGCCGGAGAAACTTCTCTCTTTGGCTGAAGAGCCCTCATTTCTAAGCTTGTAGACCACGCAGTATCGCTTAACTTAGCGGCCTCCACAGTTTCATTGTCACCAAAATAAATCACCCCTCCTTCTGTCTCGAAGTGGCGAGCGGTTTGCAAAGAAATACTTTCACCATCGGAGCGAAGCTTGATGTCAATGAAAACATCTCTAGCTCCGACTGTCCCCGTGTTTTTAAGCCAGAATCGGATCGGACGATTCTTACTCTTCGCAATAATTCTGTTTATTGAATCTCGGTAGTAGTCCCTGTCTCGATGGCGAGAACTCATTATTACTTCAAGCAATTCTTCTCTTTCTTTTGAACGTGGAGTTGTGCGCTTTGGAGAATAATCGGGAATATCCTCGTAATCAGTTATTTTCAATAGGGTGGCGGAGATTTCTTGCATATTACCGATGCCTTCTCCAGAGTCAGGATCAGCAAATTGGAAGATTATGTCCGTGTAAGGGGATTTACTGCTCTCAAGCGCCACATCTCCCGCATCTACCAGTAAAGCCCGCAGTTGAATTTCGAGTTGCCTAGCCAGCTTGTCTCTAAACTCAACTGGGCCAGAATAATTCTCAACCAAAGCGTTTGGAAAAGTCTTCTTTTTAAATTCACGAAGCTTCTTTAGCTGCTCGAGGTCGATATCATCGGGGTTTTTGTCTGCCTTGGAAAAATATAGCATTACGGGCTTTCCGTCTTTCGCGACTCGTTCTATTTCTTCTAGCGTGCCACTATCAGACACACCCGTCGGACTCCCTATTCGCGTCCAGAATGCACCGACTAAGAGGTCGCACTGATCGACGACTTGGCGATTGATCACCTCTTGAGGCCGTTTTCCATATTCTGGTGCAGAATGCGTTTCCCACCGTAAAGGAAGTAACACTAACTGGCGTTCTGCTGAGTTAAGATCGTTCCATTCTTGTATTGTCTTAACTGCGATTTCCCTTTCTTCTGTAACATCACTAGGCGAAGCGATTAATATTCTAAAAACTTGAGCTGAATAGGACATTGCTATCTCCTTGTGATGCTAGCTTTGTTTTCTGGCGGCAGTTCTGCCGCGTAACATCGGAATGCCGGATAACTTGTTCTACAAGTTACTGTTTAGAAGTAGAAACTACACGCAACACAGAATAACAAGACGGGGAAAGCAGCAGCCGACGGCCTTACGGGGCGGGGCGATGCGACCGATCTGGTGAGCAGGCCTTTAGCATACCGCCTCGCCCGGACGACCGCTATTCGGATTGGGTGGCCTGTGACAGCTTGTGGCCGAACCGAGACCTTCACTCTCGAACTCACTGGTCAGCTTGGCTGAGCCGCCTGCGGCCGTCTCGAGCCGACCCTTTGCCGACGTGGAGTTGTGAGGGAACCTGTCGCTCAACGATCCCGTTATGCGTCCTTTCTACTACCTCTCAAATCGGTTTTCCGAGCCCCATCAGTGAAAGACCAATTGTGGCGATCCCGGCAATAATCAGCTGAGCTACAGTGATCGCACGCTTTGCTTTCTGCTCGGTATCTGGATGGATCAGGATCTGGAGAAGTTGGTTGAGAGGTGTACGGGCAAATGAAAACACGAAGATTGAAAACCACGAGACAATGGGTAGCAGCACAGCTATCCAGGGACTAGGCATCGAAAGGCAAACATGCCGCTCTGCTAAGACAAAAAATCCAAGCATGAGCACAGGAACCAATGCGGGCAATATTGATAGCAAGGCTAGATTCCGGGGAGGGCTTCCGGCCTCTGAATTCAGCACAACGCCTGATCCAACACAGTAAAAGAGCCACCAGACAATCACATCCGGTAAGACGCCACAGGCTCGATTGAGTGCGATAAAGCCCAGAACGGCAACAATCGAAGACACTGCGAGCCGACCCAGATCAGCGCTCGTGAACATGATTAATCGACCTCCAGATTCAAGTGGCGAACCATAGCGTCTATTCGCTTGACGCGAGAGGACTGCCATTCAATCTGAAAAGGGTGACCACGCGATTCATCGATATCGAGAACACCGCCGCAAGCACTGATTGAGGAAACGAGTGGCTGCGTATAGGATCTTGGGACTACCCAGTCGCTCGTGCCGTGCATGAATGTGATATTCTGGCAAGAGTTTTGTATTTTTTCTATCGGATCATAGGATGGCTTACACTTGAACCCCATTTCACTTGGGCGCGCTGGAACTGAATCAAGCACGATCCGACGAAACGGCGGACCTGCAGGGAAGGCGTTTAGTGCAATAACTCCTCCAAATGAGTACGCGTACAGGTATAGGTTTCGATATCTCTGTGCCTGGAGCCATCTGGCGATGTCTTTATAGTCAGACAGAATTGCAGACATCGTGGGATTGCCTGGTTTTGACAGCCCGTACCCTCGAAAATCGAACAGAAATATGGTCAGCTTGTCACTCGGAAATAACGAGGCAATGCTGGAGAATCCCTTGGTGCTCCAAGCATTCCCCGGGATGACGAGCAGAGCATCCTTCGCCTTAGGCGTCGCTGGAATTTGTAGACCTTTAAGTATTCGACCATCGCTCGCCTGAACAGCTTTTACTTGTGCTTCCGGAAGCTGTTGCAACAACTCCGACTCGCTCATGCTTCCAGCCACTCGACTCCAAGACTCAAACAGGCTTTGCTCGTCTTCGCAGGTGTAAGTCTCGCGCTCAGTGTGGGCAATACTAGGTTCCGCGCTGTGTGCGGACGAACACAGCATGGTAGCGAGGATGAGCATGCCTTGGCGGAGAGGACGGTAACTCCGAGCACACCCACTAATCGAGGAATGCAGCACGGACTTCTCCCTCCGATCAATAACAGCGGGACGCATAACATGGCCTCTGCACCGCAACATCGGATATCAACCTGTCCGAAGAGACTAACCAAATCAGCAGTGTATTGGGGCTTGGAGCCTCATTCGCTCCTACTAACAGTGCGGCAAATCCGGCTGCGCTCCAATTCACCGACCGTAGCGCATGCAGATGGAGGACATCTCCTTGCTGCGCCGGATTCTCATTGCATTCTTTCGACCGGCACGAGCCCGTCGTCATGTCATGCTTCAACATAGACGCGCGCCATCGAACCGCAAGTGAGATGTAACGGTCACTGGCCGCTTGTGGCCGGGTGCGTGAGGTCACGAACGGCAGCTTCGGAGCAGCGAAACTCGTGGAATCCCTGGGTACCTGACCGGCAGCTTTGCGGAAGTCGCAACGACCGCTCGGGGTCGCGGGACTAAACCGCTCGCGCGGTAGGGGTGTGCTGAACCGCTCGTGACGAGCATCGAAGTTCGTGGTTTCCATCGGCAGCAGGCTTGCCATGTTGGGAGATGAGGCAATCGGCCTCGTCTTCGACAGGAGCAAGCCATGGATACCCC
>JAEUHE010000221.1 GCA_016793885.1 Verrucomicrobiales bacterium | reverse complement strand
CAACGCCTCGTGGCACAAGTCCTCCAGAATCAACTGGCACCACTTTGAACCCAAATATCTACCCAGCTACTCCCCGGACTTCAATCCGATCGAGCGACTGTGGCTAAGGCTTAAAGCTGACTGGTTCTGGGACTTCATTGCAAAAACTCCGCAAGAACTCTCCGATCGGCTTTGCAAAGCCCTCAAGAGCTTCATCGATGATCCGACCAAAACCGCGTCCAATTGCTCGATTCGGAAATGACTTCTGTCATTCACTATAGATGCCTGCGCTCATAGTAAGGGCCAGGTCTGGGCCCCCGGCTGCTCAGGCGGTGACCACTCCACGGCGTGGCCTCAGCCCGTCGTTGATCTACTGATCAAACGGTTGGATTGCTCTCCTCCTTGCCCCTACAGCTTCGCCGCTTCCGAAGCCTTGCGACTTCACAACTTTAAGCTCGATCGTGCTCAGGTGCGCCACTGGGCGCTGCAAAACGGCCATGCCCATCGAACGCCCACTCGCAAGCCTACGGCTCCCATCCGCCGTTGGCAGCGTTCTCAAATCGGGGAACTCTGGCAACTCGATGCTTCCCCACATCACTGGTTCCCACTCTGCTCCTTCGACTTCCCCATGCTCAATATGCTCGATGATTGCAGCCGTCTGTTTGTGGGCTCCAAGCTCTATGAACGAGAACTCCTTCTCTCCTACCTGGATTTCCTTCCCACGGCCTTCTTGGCATATGGACGACCTCTTCAACTCTATGTCGATTATCACTCCATGTTCTTCTCCCAGAATCCCGACGCGTTAACTCAATTGGGCTCAGCTCTCGCCTTCTACGAGATAAGCTTCCTTTATGCCCCGACTCCTCAGGCCAAGGGCAAAGTTGAACGCGAACACCAATTTTGGCAGAAGCGCCTTCCGCCCTTTTTCGCCAGCGAGGCCATCGCAGACATTCAGGAGGCCAACCCTCACATCGACGCCTTAAGACTCCATCGCAATGCCAAGGAGATCCATCGCGAACTCAAACTGACCGCCCAGCGCGCCTGGGACATCGCCAAAAAGGAGAAGCGCTCGGTCCTCCGGTCCGCCCCTCGATGCCCTTGGTGGCCGTATATTTGGAGCCTTAGGACCTCTCTCAAGATCGGTTCAGATGGACGAGTTCCGATAGGCACCCAGCGCATTCGAATCGAACACCCTCGAGGAACTTCGGTCGTTCTCTGCCTCCATCCCTCAGGCCATCACTCCGTCCTGGCTCATCAGCCAGACAAAAAGCTCAAACCCGCTCTGCTATTCACCAATCGTCCTAAATGAAACTGTCCTGCTTTGCTAACTACAGATTTGTCCTGCTTTGAAAACTACGCGACAAACTATCATTCTCCCTTTGACTTCGAGCTGCAAAACAACTAACCAAAATGATCCGAAATCGTCGTCCATTCTTCCGAAGCAAGCCCACGTAACCATCCCTTAGCGTACACCTTAGCGTACAGTTGTTGCCCAATAGATGAGGCTCCCCATATATAGAGCGAAAAGTCACCACCTTCCAAACTCAACATTTGTAATCCAAATCCCGCAATGAGGACGATGTTTGCCCACTCTTTGTTTCTGATTGCGCTACTGGTGGCTGCCGATCCGTCCGCTCCGCCGCTGGGAAAGCTCCAGAATCTCGCCAAGCCCGAGCATGTGCCAGAGAGTCTTGTCAAGTCTGACTGGTCGAACATCCGCGCGGCATACGCAGCAGGGCGTCATGCGTTCCAGCCCACGGCCACAGGTTGGGAGGCGTTCAATCCGGGGCATCAGTGGACAACGAAATTCGACGGACGCGGCTTTGTCGCCGAGCCGCAAAACGGCGCGTGGCAGTGGGGGCTGGAGTTGAAGAGTTGCGGGTTTGCCGGGACGGAGTGCACCGTGGATGGCACGCCGGCGGTGCAAGCGGAGGGCACACGGCTCACTTACCAGTGGAGTACCACCGTGCAGGAATGGTTCGTAAATGACGCTCGCGGATTGGAGCACGGCTTCACCATCAAGCAGCGCCCGGAACTTCGCGAGGCAGTGGACTGCGGCAGTCCTTTGGGAAATTCGGAGGCGGCTGGGCTTGCATCACTGCCCCTGCTTTCCGACGATGCGCAGGTCGGGCGAATGCGCGAGAGGGATGGCGCAGTCCATGACCCTGGTGCGACCCGCGACACTCAATCCAATTTTCTCAACCTCTTCTTGGCGGTGCGCGGATCGCTGATTGCGCGCGTCGCCGCCGATGCGCAGAGCGTGCTGTTCCAAGATGCCGCAGGCACGACCGTGCTTAACTACACCGGCCTGAAAGTTTGGGATGCTGACGGCAAGGTGCTCACCTCGCACTTTGCGCCCGCCCATGGCGGTATAAGGCTGCAGGTGGAGGAACGCGGCGCGCGCTACCCGCTGACCATCGATCCCATCGCCCAACAGGCGTATCTGAAGCCCGCCGTTGTCGGGACCACGCAAGCGGATGATATCTTCGGCGCATCCGTGGCTGTTTCGGGCGACACAGTGGTCGTCGGTGCATCTGGTGAATCCAGTAGCACAACGGGCGTAAACAGCACACCCAACGAGATGGCTTATGGTTCCGGCGCAGCCTACGTGTTCGTGCGTAGCGCGGGCGTGTGGACTCAGCAGGCATATCTGAAGGCGGCCGTTGTCGGGACTAAGCAGGTAGGCGATAGGTTCGGCCTCTCCGTCGCCGTCTCCGGTGACACGGTGGTCGTCGGTGCGCCCGGTGAGGACAGCGACACAACGGGCGTAAACAGCACAGCCAACGAGATGGCTTACGGTTCCGGCGCAGCCTACGTGTTCGTGCGTAGCGCGGGGGTGTGGACCCAGCAGGCGTATCTGAAACCCGCCGCCGTCGGGACCACGCAAGAGCATGATGCGTTCGGAACCTCCGTGGCTGTTTCAGGCGACACGGTGGTCGTCGGTGCACCTGGTGAATCCAGTAGCACCACGGGCGTAAACAGCACGCCTAACGAGATACTCAGAGAAGGCGGCGGTTTCTTCGGCGCAGCCTACGTGTTCGTGCGCAGCGCGGGGCTGTGGACGCAACAGGCGTATCTGAAGCCCGCCGCCGTCGGGACCACGCAGGAGAATGATGCGTTCGGAGCCTCCGTGGCTGTTTCAGGTGACACGGTGGTTGTTGGTGCGGCCGGTGAGGACAGCGACACGACGGGCGTGAACAGCACGCCCAACGATAGCTGGAGCTCGTTCAATTCCGGCGCAGCCTACGTGTTCGTGCGTAGCGCGGGGGTGTGGACCCAGCAGGCGTATCTGAAATCCGCCGCCGTCGGGACCACGCAAGAGCGTGATGCGTTCGGAGCCTCCGTGGCTGTTTCAGGCGACACAGTGGTCGTCGGTGCACATGGTGAATCCAGTAGCACAACGGGCGTAAACAGCACGCCCGACAAGAAAGCCTCCGCTTCCGGCGCAGCCTACGTGTTCGTGCGCAGCGCGGGGCTGTGGACTCAGCAGGCGTATCTGAAGCCCGCCGCCGTCGGGATCACACAAGGAGGTGACTTCTTCGGGGCCGTAGCCGTCTCCGGCGACATGGTGGTCGTCGGGGCATCTGGTGAATCCAGTAACACAACGGGCGTAAACAGCACGCCCAACGAGGGAGCCGTCGCTTCCGGCGCGGCCTACATATTCGTGCGCAGCGCGGGGCTGTGGACACAGAAGGCCTATCTGAAGCCCGCCGCCGTCGGGACCAAGCAGGGGAATGACAGGTTCGGAGGCTCCGTGGCTGTTTCAGGCGACACAGTAGTTGCCAGCGCTGCTTTCGAGGATGGCAGCGCGACTGGCGTAAACGGTACACCCAACGATACTGGCGGGCAATTTTTTGATTCCGGCGCGGCTTACGTTTTTCACATCGCCCCCTCCCCGCACCCGGTCATCTTCATCCCAGGGATCGCGGGAAGCAGGCTTATTGGCAACGGGGAAACGGGTGCCAATGGCAATGGTGAGTATCTATGGCCGAGCTTAGGCGCGCAGGATATTCGCGCGCTGAATCTGCTAGGACCGGTCAACGACGTGCGAGCTGTGGCAATCCTCCGTGAATATGTCACCGGTCTCCTCTCGACCGTGGTCGTTTACGGACCTCTCATTGAATACCTCACCGGTCCACTTGGTTATGTGGAGTTTGACCTTCAGGAACATCCGGAGCGCATGACCAGCAACTTTCTTCTCGAGCAAACTTGGTCGCAGAAACCTACCTTATTCACTTTTCCCTACGACTGGCGCCGCGCGAATGCCAGCCATGTCACAACGCTGCGCCAATACATCAGCAACATTCGGGCACTGCACGACGGAGCAAGGGTGGATGTGATCGCCCACAGCATGGGAGGACTGGTGTTACGGCAGTATGTGCTCGCGCACCCGGAGGACATCGGAAAGGTAGTGACCATTGGTACACCATTCTGGGGGTCTCCAATGGCGGTGTATCGGACTTTGACCGGCCGGTTTTACGATGAGGTTTTCGACTGGTTCACGAGCACAGACATGCAGGCAACACTCCGATCGATGCCATCAACGGCCGAACTGATACCTCCCTTTCGGCTAGATCATATCAGCGGACGCACGAGACTGCTATCGGAGGAGCGATGGGATTTGAACGAGGATCGGGGTGACCCATTGCAGAACTATTCCCCAACTCAGTTTTGGGACTACATGAACGGGCTTTTCAGTCCGCTTGACCCGTATTCCATCAATGCCAATCTCCACACGGACGCTCAAGACAATTGGTCCGGCGACAATGCTGACATCTCGTATCTGCACATCGCCGGTCAGGTCACGGAAGGTGGGAAGCCGATGACCGCTACGGACGTGGTGGCCTTTGAGGTAGCATGGATGGTCAGAACGACCATTCAACGGATCCAAGGTTTTCGATTCAACCACGGCCCTGGAGATAACACTGTGCCATTCGAAAGCGCCATTCGTCCAAGCCAGTATCTCGCGCCAAACACGACTTTCTACATCGTATCCGGCGGCAAGAACGTCGCGGAACACACCTTAATGACTACGAATCCTGAAGTGCACGCTCAGATCGCAACTTTCCTCGGCCATACGCCACCTCCTCAACTCGCGGCCGCGCAGTCATTGGCTCTTGTCCCACCGCCCACCGGCTCGCGACGGAGTGTAAAGTTGTATGGCACCAGCTATGCTCAGATCACCGACGCGGCCGGAAACCAAAACTCCCGGCTGAGCGACATTGCGATTAAGAAGATCCCAGGACTAGACATTCACTACGAAGGCGCATCTGGATGGATGGAGGTCGAAGGCCGCGTCGCAACTGAATTCACTCTCAGCAATCCGCCGGAGACCAAGGAAATCTTCGCGGAGATTGTGGAAGCCGATGCCACCGGCAAAGCGGTGTCTCTCACGCGCTACCGCTTTGCCCCAGAGAATCAGGGGTGGCGGCTCAGTATAGTGCAAGGCAGGCTGAAACTGGATCTGGATCTGGATCGGAACGGAACCTTCGAACCGTCGGAAGAGGTGGTTCCATTCTACCAGAGCGCAGGGCCGATTGATTTGACCCCTCCTTCGATCACGATGACTTTGGGTGCTGTCGGAGGAGAGGTGTCGGTGGTGATGAATGCCACCGACGATTTCGGCAGTCCGACCATTCGTTACGCGATCAACGGGGGTGTGGTGCATACGTACTCGGCCCCGCTGGCCTTTCCGCTCACTGGGCAGGTGGAGCTGAAGGCGTACGCCGAAGATGCCGCCGGAAATTCCACCGGCTTGATCGAAACCGCCGTGAATCCACACGTCGCCGTCACAGTCGGCGGGGGTAATGGCATCTCACTTACATGGCCACGGTCCGGTGCCTACTTTCTAGAAACGGCAACATCACTCGAAGGGCCATGGACTCCAGTAAGCGAGGTTATGATTCACACTGAATTCAGTGATTCTGTTTCCGTTGCATTAGGCAGTCATCCGAAGAAGTTCTTTCACCTGAGATCAATGCCAGTGGTGAAGTAAAGGTGTGGTTGTTACGTGGATCGAGTTGAGAAATTTGCAGACGCAGGGTGGTTTCCGCTTCTCATGGAGTCAGGTCTGAATGGCGGTTAGTTAAGTCCTAAGCGTTTTTTGGAGAGACGTTTGCGACGAGGAGGATTGGGGAGGTTTGAGAGCATGTATTCGGCGGTTATTTGCTGCATTTGGAGGAGCGTTTCCCAGACCTTCCGTTGGTTGGC
>JAEUHE010000220.1 GCA_016793885.1 Verrucomicrobiales bacterium | reverse complement strand
ATTTGATCCCAATCGTTTCCACGCGGTGGTCGAGCAGTTCGCCCCGCCACCGCGCCACAGGTTTCATGCTTTGCTCCCCGCCAAAGACATGATCGCTGAGCTCCGGCGCAAGGGCGCGTCGTACGAGACGATCGCGGAACTTCTCACGCAGCATTCTCTGCCCACATGCCGTTCCGCCATCGCTCGGTTCTGTCACTCGGTTTTGGACGAGAAGCCGCGCCCCAAACGCCGAGCTTCCGCTCGTCGATTAGCTCCGCCGACTCCCGTCTCGAGCCCAGAACCGCCCCCGCCCGCAACCCCGGTATCTCCCAGCCTCGGCTCCGAGCCCAGCTCATCGTCCTCTTTCATCTCATCCATTCCCCGTTCCAAAGGACCGCGCATCGCCAACATCCGTCTAGCTGAACCCAATAAACCATGAAACGTCTCATTCTCATCCTCAACGGTAAGGGAGGTGTCGGTAAAAGCTTCTTTGCCGTCAACCTCATCCAGTTCTTCAAAGACCAGCACATCGCTCACTATGCTTTCGACAGCGACAACGAGAACTCCACGCTCAAGCGTTTTCACCCTGAGGCAGGATTTATCGATCTGAGTCTCCCTCGCGACCTCGACCGGATCCTCGAGGCGTTGGAGAACCACGCGCTGGTTGTCGTGGACTGTCGAGCGGCATCGACCGATCTGTTCCTGGATTACTTTCGAGAAATTCGGCTGAGCGAAGTAATCAAAACCCTCCAGGCCTCTTTGACTCTGATCATTCCCATTAACCACGAACCGGACAGCCTGGATCAGGTTCAGCGGCTTTCCGATGATTTAGGGACCGGAGCCCAGTACCTCATCGTCCGCAACGCGGCCCACAGTGAGAGCTTCGCTTTGTATGAAAACTCTAAGGTCAAAACACATATTTTAGGGTCCTTGGAGGGACGAGAAATTTCTATGAGCCGCATGCCCGATTGGCTAGTAGAGGCCCTCAACCGAGAGAACGCCACTCCCACCACCTCAAAATCCCATCCAGCCTTTAGTCTGCTTGATCGGCAGCGGCTCCAAAGCTGGCAACGGCGGCTATACGACCAACTCGAAACCGCAAAGAGCCTCCTCATTCCGACGCCATGAAAGCACATGAAATCGCGCCTTCCCCCTGTGATGGTGAGCTGAAGTCGGCTATCGAGGCCTGGCGTCAGCAACACCGTCTTCGGGAAGACGATGCCGTTCTGCTCTTGGTGCAACTCCTGAAAATTCACCAGGATCACTGGGAAGCCCTCCGCAAGAAGGACTTTCCATCGTTTGAACCACTACGTGTGGACATGGGAACCTTGCTCGATGTCAACCGCGCGCTCCACAAGCAGGCTCAGACGTTGTCTGTCAAACTTGGGAAGGCGAACCGAGGTAAAGACGTTGGCACCGTCACCCGCACGGCAGCTTGGCTGGCCGCATTGGCCGGAGTCCTGGGGGGATACCTCATCGGAAAGGTTTTTCAATGAATTCACTTCACTCTCAGACTCTGACGCCCTTGTTCCCGTGGGCCTCGGACTTCAACTCCCGACTCGAAAGCGGGTGGATGCTTGCGCTTGGTCTATTCCTGCTCGGACTTACGGGTTGGTTGCTGTTTCGCCCCACGCCTAAGGCCATCGTCGCTCGGTTGGGTGGGGTTGTCTGGAAACGCGGGCAGTTCTGCCGCGGATGGCTAATCACCGGGGATACCGGCTCAGGCAAGACTTCCTCCGGGATTAACCAGCTTGCACACCAGATCTTTCAGAACGAACCCAACTGGGGCGGCTTGTGCATCGACGAAAAAGGGGTCTACTGGGAGACCTTGGCCGCCATGGCTCAGCGCTACGAACGGAGCGATGATCTGGTTCAGCTCCAGATACGCCCAGACGAAGCCGATGAAGCCTGGCGTCCACCTCAACGATTCAACCTCACGGGTGATCGTTCCATCCCGTTCACCACCTACGCCAAGTTTGTGGTAGATACTGCAACCAGCCTAGGGCAGGGGGGCGACAAAGGGTTTTTCAAGAGTCAGGCTCAAACCCACATCCAACATGCCCTGGAACTTCTCTATGAACTCCGATTGCCGGTGACTTTGCTCGGAGCTTTCGAACTGCTCTCCGACGATGTGCAACTTCGGGACGAACTGGGCTACCTCGGAGAATTGCTAGAAACCCCACGGCGATCAGCCTTGGTGGAACACTTTGAGAACCGCTTTCTTGGGCAACCCCCAGAACAATTGGGTGGCGTCCGTGAAACGATCAGCAACTACCTCCAGTTTTATATCACCCCGGAAATCGCGGAGGTTTTTTGTTCTGCGGAGAGCAGCTTCGACTTCGCAGAGATCGATCAGGGCCGAATCATCCTCACGACCATGCCGCAAAAGTTCCAAACGGAGCGGCGGTACGTGAACACGTTCTTAAAACTTCTGTATTACCAACATGCGTTGCGCCGATTCGACAAACCTCGAGCCGTCCGTGCCAAAGACAACCTGCTTATTCTATGGGCCGACGAAGCGCAGCGGTTTATGACCGCCAGCGAAGACGGCATGAGTGATTACAACTGCGTGGACGTCATCCGGGAGGCGGGTGCCACCATCGTCGCCGCTGCACAATCCACCACGTCATTGATCCCGGCGTTGGGCCAGGACAAGGCCAAGGTGCTGACTCTGAATCTACGCAACCGGATCATCTTCCGATCGGCTGACGAGGCGGACGCCGTGCAGGCGGCCGACTTCCTAGGGAAGAAGCGAACTATCAGTAGATCCTGGGGGTATAGCGGTGGGAAACGGAGCACCAACTATTCGATGATTGAGGAACACCGGCTAAAACCCTACGAACTCCGAAGTCTCCGCGACCATGAATGCATCGTGGTCCATTGTGAGCGCGGGTTCCGTCGGGCCACCCTTCCACCCCTAGAGCCCAACGGGACGGTTCCCAAGTGGTTCCCCTGGTGGCGCAGGAACTGGCTCTAAACAGAAGACAGGGTTGTGAGGATCGCGGTCCCCAGAGACTTCGTGCTTTGCCCGTTGTTTGCCGCCACCCCGCAGACGACGTCGCGCTCGGTGACGGTGGGCGACCGTCGCTACCAGATCGGTGGATTCCATCCTCTGAACCCCGCCAAGACCCCGCCCTCTCTGGACGTCCGGCACGCCCGGGCTTTGTTTGCACTACTAAGCTTCCGCAAGCCATTCGAGTGCAGTGCCAAGGTCGAGTTCTCCATGTCGGAGTTCTGTCACCGCTATGCCCGTTCCTATGGTGGCAGATATGCCCAGGAGTTAAGGTTGCTGCTCGGTGATCTGCTGGACACCTACCTCCGGGTGCAACAATCAAAATCCGAAATACTTCGTACCTATCGCCTGATTGAGCGCATCGAGATCCGCCAGGGACCGCACCCTTGCTGCTCCGCCAAGTCTTCTTCCAATCTGCCGTCCTCAGCCACGTGGATTGACTCAGTGACCCTCAGCAACGAGCTGTGCATCGCGCTGGATGATCTACGTGAGACCCACCAACTCAACCTCGATTCCTTCACGACCATGCGCAGTCGACTCGCCCAAGCCATCTACCTCTATCTACCCAGCCGCGCACATCACCACACCGAGAATCAGCCCTTTGAGATCGCGCTCACACGGCTTTTGGAGCAGGTAGGACATCCAGTCCCACCGACTCGCAAGCTCCGGAAGAAGCTCTTCGTGCAGAACGCGACACCCGTCCTCGAGCAGCTCGACCAAGTGCCCGTGCTCAGTGGATCACTTCGAGTCCGGCTGGAGGAAACCGCGACTGGTGAGGACTACAAGCTCCTGGCCTGGATTGATCGCGACGCGAGACCTAGCCGTTCCGCTCCACATCGAACTGGGAAGGTCGCTCAGGCATTTATGGAAGGCGGGGGGAGCCAGCAGGAACTTGACCGAAGATTGGCCCAAATGCCCTCCATCACTGAGTATGAGTTTAGCCTTCTGGAGCGCGGGCAGATTCGGGTGGAGGGGAACGAACGTTTCCTTCGGTTGACCAAAGCCTTATTGGGTGAGAGTCGATTTGAAACATTACTCGCCGAGGCCAAAGGAGACGTGATCGAAGGTAGGCCTGCTACCAAGAATCCTACCGCCCGGTTGATTCACCGGATTATGGAGGGACTGCGAACCCCAAAAAAGGAGAGCTACTCCGTCTCGAAGCCCCTGGGACAACTAAGTACCGCATAGCGCAATCCCTGGGACAACTAAGTACCCAAGTCACGTTTTCCTGGGACAACTAAGTACCCGAGGAGTCATTTTCCGAACTGGAACATGTTGAAGTAGAACAGTCTTTGCAGTCATGACTTTTCGCTCCCCTTTAATGTTTCCCATAGAATGATTTCCCATTAGGGAATGTTTAGGAAAAACGCCCTTCCGATCTGAGCTCCTCGGCAGCCCGGTGGCGGATTGTTAGTAGGAACCTGGCTTTAGGAGCTTCGCTGATCCACGGAGATTTCTACTTTTTCTCCAACCGTGACTCCTGGCAGCAGGAAGGCGGTTGGATGCCGCTTCTTTATCTCCCCCCGGTTTTATCCCTGGAGTAGGTAGCTTTTTGGGTGAGGGGGGCCTCCCCCCATAGGAATTAGACCCGTGGACGTCAGAGCCTCGCGAATCCTTCGGAGTGCCGTCGGCCGTTACCCAGAACCGCCTGTAAACCAGGGTTGATTACAGTACTGCATTCGGTTAATTGATACCTTGTTCGGAGAACAAAACAGGATGACGTAGCCTTAACCCTAGAAAAGTCTAATTTGCGTAGCTTCGGCTGCGATCTCATCTGAAAACCGCCAGTTTTATAATGGGGAGATCAAGTCAAGCGCGCGCCACATGGCGCGCCTTGATGCATTCTCCCTAAGGGTGCCTGGCGGTACCCCAGATGAGGGTGCGT
>JAEUHE010000219.1 GCA_016793885.1 Verrucomicrobiales bacterium | reverse complement strand
GGCACTTGACCCGTTCATCGAGATCCTGAAGACGCAGTAGTTATGTGAAGGCCGCTAGTACCGTCCTCGAGGCTCTACCTGAGCGATGCCCGCGGCCTGTCCCTCGACTGTTCATAACTGAGAACTACGCATAATGGCCGTTATGGATAGATGTTCATAACGGCCAGGAGCCGTCACTGGCCACCCCATTCGGATAGCGGTCATCCGGGCGACGCGGTATGCTAGCTGCCTATAACTTCATGAACATGTTAGAGGGCAGGTTCTTTGGCAACACTAGAAATCCGCCATGAGGTCGACCGCTTCGTCCTCTACTTCGATACCCCGCGCAGAGAGATCAGCGCTTATGCCCTTGCGACAGCCCTTGTGGGGTTGGCTGACGCGGTCCGGGAAGCGAACGCGATAGTCAATCCTGGCTATGTCGTTGAAGTTGTAGTGGAGGCGCTGTCAGACGGCAGCTTCAAAGCCACGGTCCGGACGATCTTCACCAAAGCCAAGAATCTCTTCTCGCACCAGGCCGTACAAGCTGTGATTTGGGGCATCGTCGCGACCCACATCTACGAGAAGGCCATAAAGACCGAAGTTCCTCCAAATATCACGGTGACGGACACCCTCGTCACAATCGAGATTGGAAACGAGAAGATCATTGTTCCAAAGGACGTCTACGAGGCAAAGAAGCAAGTCGAACGCTCTGAACGCTTCAACAATGCATTGGGAAAGGTGTTCGATGCGGCAGCATCTGACCCGAATGTCGAAGGCATTGCCATAGTCGACGATACCGGACCGCAGCGTCCTCCACTAATCGTTCCAAGAGAGAAGTTCGCGCTGTTTCAGACCGAACAGCCCGTGGACGAATCCACCCGTGAAATCGTGGAGATCACACACGTTGAGATCTCCCGTGCAATTCTTGAACGTGGCAAGCGACGTTGGGAATTTTTCTGGCGAGGGGTAAGAATTGCCGCGCCCGTGCTCGATCAAAAGTTTTTTGACAGATTCTTCGCACACGAGATCATGATCGCGCCCGGGGACTCGCTTGAAGTCGCTCTTCGCATCGTCCAAGAAAAAAAGCCAGACTCGGGGATCTACGTAAACGTCAGGTACGAGATTGTTGAGGTCTTTCAGCACCTACCCCGTTTGACGCAGCATGCCCTCTAGCAGGTCGTTGAAGGGCTACTTACCGGGTAGCTGCAAGATCGCAACCATCAGGATATAAAGAGTCATCTCAATGTTTATTCAGCTTGGAACCCCGGAGAGGTTAAGCTCGATAGGTCAAGAAACCATTGACCTGAAGGAAGCAAAATCAAAAATAGAAATTGCCGTCCTAGACGACAAACCGTTCGCTCCAAAAGATTCGCTAGTTTCGCATGGTTTCAGAATTAGGGAGCTCGGTCCAGATATCAGATCAACTGACATGATATCCTCATATCCGATTGTTATTTGTGATGTGCGTGGTGTTGGCAAAGCATTTGGAAGTTCTTTAGAAGGCGCTCACCTTGTCTCCGAGATTCGCAAAGACTATCCTGATAAATATATTGTCTCGTATACGGGCGAGACCTATAGCCTACCGTTAACCAATGCTCTAGCAGCCGCAGACAAGAGGTTGGCGAAAGACGACAGCATTGATGTGTGGATAAAAACACTTGAGTCAGGCTTAAATGAAGTATCCAATCCAAGGAACAGATGGATTCGGTTGCGCACTGCCTTACTATCAAGGGGGGTCGAGTTACATCACGTATTCAATCTGGAGCAGGCGTTAATTAAAGCCGTTCACGCAGGAAAACCAGAAATGCTAAATGACAAAGCCACAAGTGCCGAGATTAGCGCCGAGGCAAGAGACCTGGTCATTAAATTCTCAGCAACCGCACTGGCCACACTTATTGGTAGTGCACTGGGAATATAAATGAGATACGACAAACAAAACAAGAGAATCGAAAACCTTAGCCAGCAGGTAACCGATTTAATTAGACAAAACGCAGTTCTGAAAAATGAGGTCGACTCAACACGGGAAATTTTGAACAACACCCTACACGAAATAAGAAGGTTTAGTGCTCAACTATCGAAGTTCTGCGAGCGCATTAGCCGAGATACACAGAGCGATCCCGGCCTGAACCAAGCCGCACTTTCGGCATTTTATACAGCAGGCATGATTTCATCTCGGCTTGCGTATACGGACATCGAGCTCAACCCCAAGGCGATTGAAAGCCAGACGCCTTTACGGTCCGGTATCTTTAAGAAGTTTGACAAAACAAAGAGGATTCTTGCGGAAGAGGCCAAAAACCGCAATGTCACCATAAGCCTAATCGGGGAGTCGCGCACCGAAATTGATGCTTTGCCCGTATTTGAATTGCTACCCTTCGTGATTTTAGAGAATGCGGTAAAGTATTCTCCGCAGAATCAAACAATCGAAATCATATTCGAGAGTTTTTCTGGAAGACAACAGGTTACTGTCAAATCGTACGGTCCAGATGTAGAAGATGACGAGTTGCCAAGACTTTTTGAAAAGGGGTTTCGTGGAGCTTTAACCAAGACAATGCCTGGCGAAGGCTTAGGCTTATTTCTTGCTAAACGGGTCTGCGATTTCCATGGAATATCCATTTTTGCTGAAGTTCGTAACAGAAAAAAATTCATTTTTAATGGTATTGGCTACTCTGAATTTTTAATTCAAGTGCGATTCTAAGCGTAAAACGCTTGCGCAATAACATGACGCTCAACACCGGCGCCCTACAGCAAGCCTCGCTTGCTGGAGGGCGCCGGTTAGCGCTACGTTGAGCGGCAGCTTTCCTCAAAAATCTACGGCGGCATTGGGTCGGGTCGAGACGGTCGTAGGCGTTTTCCCGAGGGGCGGCGTGGGTTTTGCGCTGGAAGTCTCAGTCCGGCGAGGAGCCGTTACTGGTCACCCGCTCCGGATAGCGGCCATCTGGGCGAGATGGTATGCTAAATAAATGGCCGATGGGTGGCAGTGACCCGCTAGGCTGTCGGCTGCTGCCTTTCCAGTCTTCTTATTCTGGGTTGCGCGTAGTCTTTATTTCTAAACAGTAACTGGTAAAACACGTTATCAGGCATTCCAATGTTACGCGGCAGAAATGTCGCCAGAGAACAAAGTTAGGCCTCACACGGCACACTTGCGAGCCTCGCGATGACATTGCTTGAACTTCTCCAGACAGCTGACTCTTCGACCGCCATCGCGACTGGCGTCGTAGCGGTTCTGTACTGGCTAACTCGTGTGCGCAAAGACGCCATCGCGGCACAGTATCGACACTTGGGCGACAGTTGGACCAATGAGGGAGCCGTGGACGGCTCGGTACCCGGTCCATTCATTCAGCTTGATCTTCGCCTCGAACATGGTGACCTCAACGGTTGGCTTCGCACGCATCAAGACGAAGAGAAATACTCGGTCAACGTAACTCCTGGTTAGCCACGAGCAAAGCTGTCTATCTCGGTCATGTCTCGTGGGGTGCCGGCACCGGTCATCGAGGCCCGGGTGCGCATGTACGCCAATAACAATCGCTTGCACTGGAAGACTGTAAAGGGGAACGATGACGCAAACATTCCAGTCGAGACTGAACTCTGGCCTGTTCCAACGGCAGCGCGTGCTCTCACCACGGCATCGGTCACCACGTCGCCGTGAGGCCCAACCTTTCGTTCAAGTCGATGCCACTTCGCGGCGCGGCTTAACACAGGTGTTGGGCCTACCAAGGGAGAGCATCATGAAGATCGTCACAAAAGCAGTTGTTGCAACCGTTCTCGTAGTTGGTTTCGCCAATATTGCAGGTGCTGCGTGCAGAAAATCGCAGGTTTGCGATGACTACGGAAACAATTGTCGTGTCCAAGACATTTGTGACAGCAAGCTTGATTTACCGTCGGTAGAACTTGCCCCGCTTAGGCCACTTCCGTCCATGGAGCTAAAGCCCCTCCCTTCAGTGGAGTTGCCGCCGCTTGGTACATCACAATGCCAGTACATGCAGATAAACGGTCGCTGGCAAAACGTTTGCAGGTAAGCATTGCCAGACCCATCATTCCACCGGCGCTGCGCGATAAGACCGCGCGGCGCTGGTGAATTCAAACATTGGGCGTCTTGAGATCATCATGACCGACTACTTCAGCGATAGAGAGCAAGGCCCGGGGCCACGTACCGAGGAAGTCATTTCTCCTGTTGCTTGGGGTGGAGTTGTCGCGCTTATTCAATCTCTCGTTTACTCTGGAGCCTTCGGCGCAAGATTTCCAGCGCCTTGCCCTGATGGGCGAGGTCCGATAGGTACCGACGAAAATTCTCTTTCGCTGGCGGTTCTTGCCGAAATGCCTGGTCTTACCTGGCCGCTTGAAACCACCGAACGTGTGCAGGATGGTTACTTCTCCGAAATGCAGGCGTTCGCCCCCGACACACTGTTGGTACTCGACCTCATCGAGTTCTGCTACCGCTCCGTAGGGAAGCCAATTCAAGGCTCACATCACAGCTACTTTGGTCACTACCATCTCAGCTTCGACATCGCCGAGGGAAAAGAAGCGTTCCGCGCTGACATCAACAGAATCTTTTCCCGTAACAACCTTGCTTACGAACTCGGTGACGCTGGTCAGTTTGTAAGGCTTGCCCCCACGTTGCTTCGAGAAAGTCTATCGTCTGCCAGCCTTCGTACCGGAGACCAGGTTCTCGACACAATGCTTGAAGAAAGTCGAGTGAAATTCTTAAACCCAGATCCCTCTATCCGTCGTGAATCACTGGAGCGCCTATGGGATTGCTGGGAGCGACTGAAGTCTCTCGAAGACCCAAACAACAAAAAACGCTCAGTAGAGTCGTTGCTCTCGAAGGCTTCGCCTGATGCCGCTTTTCGTGCTGCACTAGATGCTGAGGCTCATGCCCTTACCGGTATCGGTAATTCTTTTCACATACGGCACACCGAGGTATCTCAAACCGCAGTTACAGATTCGGCGCACGTCGACTACTTGTTCCATCGGCTCTACTGCATGGTTCAGTTGCTGCTATCAAAACGGCGTGTCGTGCCCTGACGCCCAACCCGGCGGTCGACCTCGCTCCCTTCGGTCGCTGGACGCTGCCCGTTGAAGCCGCGGAGCGCCGGCCACCTCTACGTTGAACGACAGCTTTCCCAAAAGCTCTACGGCTGCTCTGGGTCGGGTGCCGTCGCGTGCGCAGTGTCAAAGCTGACATGACGAATACATGAGATGGGCTGATGCTCGCCGTCCGGTCAGGCAGCTGCCCCCCTGCAGGACTCACAGCAGTTGTATGCCACCCGTCATCCGAGACGTCA
>JAEUHE010000218.1 GCA_016793885.1 Verrucomicrobiales bacterium | reverse complement strand
CGGCGACGCGCCTCGCGGTCCAGCGCCGACCCCGGTGTCACGAAATGCGCCACATCGGCAATCGCGACCCACAGGACAAAGCCGCCGGGATTGCCGGGGTCAGTATCCACTTCCGCCAGCACCGCATCGTCGCGGTCGCGTGCATCGACCGGGTCGATGGTCACCAGGGGCAGGTCGCGCAGGTCCTCGCGCCCAGCCATGCCCACGGGTTCCGCTCGATCGGCTTCCAGCACTACGGCATCGGGGAAAGCATCGGGAATGCCGTGCTGATGAATGGCAATCAGAGAGGCCGCCCGCGGTCCCTCCGGGTCACCCAGCCGCGCCACGATCCGCGCCGCGGGCAGGCCAAGCCGCCGTGCGCCGACCGCTTCGGCCTCGACCAGCTCACCATCGCGGGCACCCCCGGTCATGTCCGGGGCAACGCGCCATTCCTTGTCATCGCCCTTGCCGACGGGCACGATCCGCCCGCCCTCCGACCCGGCCCGGAACACTCCCAGTACCTTCTTCGGGTTCGACCCCAAAGCCCGGATCAGCCGCGCCTCGTAGACATAGTCGTCCAGATCGACCTTGGACAGGCGCGCCAGAATCCGGTCGCCCGCGCCCAGGGCCGGATCGCCCTTCTTCGGGATGATCAGAATGCGGGGCCCTTCATCGACCCCCTCTTCCAGGGGCTTGGCAAAGAGGTCGCCATTTCCGTCCGGCGCCAGCACCTCCAGCACCGCAACCGGAGGCAACACTCCCTTCTCATGGAACCGCCGCGCGGTCTTTTCGACCACGCCCTCACCCTCAAGCTCGCGCAACAAACGCTTCAACTCGATGCGCCCGTCGCCCTTGATGCCAAAGGCCTTGGCAATGTCCCGCTTGGCGGCAAGGCCAGGGTTCTGAGCGATCCACTGGCGGATCTCGTCCTTGGAAGGAAGTGTTTTCATGGGCAAAGCCCTAACATGTCGTCCTGGGAAACACTACCCGACCCACCCATTCACCTGTTCGCAAATATCCTCGGGGGGAAGGCGATGGTTTCCCTGAAACCATCGCCGTGGGGGGCGAAGCGCCCCCATGCCCGAGGAGGAGGCGAAGCCCGACGACGAGACAAGGAACTTGCGGCGCCAGCCGCTCCGCTTCGCAACCGCTACAAGGGGCGGCGCATGTCGTAATGCGGGATACCCGCGTCGAGATACTCCTCGCCCTCGACAACAAACCCGAGCCTTTCGTAGAACCCCAGCGCATGGGTCTGCGCGCCCAGCAGGGCCGTGCTCACCCCCGGCACCCGCCGAAGTTCCTCCAGGCAGGCCCGGATCAACGCCGCGCCCAGGCCCGTACCCCGCGCTTCTGACAGAACACAGACTCGCCCGATCTTGCCCGTCTCCCCCTTGATCAGCATCCGTGCCGTGCCGACCGGACGCTCGCCGTCAAAGGCCAAGAGATGGACCGCCTCCGGGTCCAGCCCGTCCACCTCATCTTCTTCGCTGACGCCTTGCTCATCAATGAACACCACCCGGCGCAGGCGCTGGCAAAGGGCGATATCTCCGGTCCGTTCGATGCGAAAAGTCACGCGGCGGATCACGCGAAATAGTCCCGCAGGATCCGGCCGTAGATCGCTTTCAGCTGGTGGATATGTGCCACTTCCACGCGCTCATCGACCTGATGCATGGTCTTGCCGACCAGCCCGAACTCCACCACCGGGCAGTGATCCTTGATGAACCGCGCGTCCGAGGTCCCTCCGCTGGTCGAAGCCTGTGGCTTGCGGCCCGTCTCGGCCTCGACAGCCCGCGAGACAAGCTCGGACAACTCGCCCGGCGGGGTAAGGAAGCTTTCCCCCGCGACGGAAATCTTCAGGCCGATCTCGACCCCCGTCGCTTCGGCCACGGCTTCGGCCTCGGATCGCAGCCAGCGCGACAGCGTGTCACCGGAATGCGTGTCGTTGAACCGGATGTTGAGGCGCGCTGTCGCCCGCGCCGGGATCACGTTTCCCGCCGGATTGCCGCAGTCGATGGTGGTAATCGCCAGGGTCGATGGGTCGAAATGCTGG
>JAEUHE010000217.1 GCA_016793885.1 Verrucomicrobiales bacterium | reverse complement strand
TTTTGGTGGGCGCACGGCTTGTCGTCCCGATTACGCCGGCAGGCGACTGGATGGGACCTTTAACCAAATGCGCCTGCGGAATGTATTCTTTCGATCGGTTCCAAAATGGTCATATTGTTAGCTACGGGCACGGAGGTGAGGTAGACGATTCGCCACGGGCCATCGGTAGTTACACGAAAGTTGGCTGGAATGTTTACCGGTGGGATGCTCCGTGGAACACGACAGGTCCAATCACTATCAGGCCAGGTTGGTTTTTTACCCGATATGAGGGGATTCATGGTGCGGGATCTGATTGGTGTTGGCGGTATCTTTTGTTCGCCAAAGCTAACCGGATTGTTCGCGAGAGTGAGGCATTGGTGCAGGTGAAGCAGAACAAGAAAAAGGCGGACGACGATCTCAAGACAAAGTAGCGTCCAACCAGGCTACTCCAGTGAACGCGCCGATCGCATCCAGGTTTCAGGTTGAGCGTCCATGTCGGCGCGTCCCTGAGCAGTTTCGTTGGACTGATTACTGATCGAATTGGGGTATGACACGACAGCGGTTTCTAGTGATTCGGACGGAGGCTCCGCGGGGGCTTGATATACCTCCCGAAGATTTGGCGGAACTTGTGGCGAGCTTTAGCACCCAGGAACTCGCAGAGCGGGAGGTGGACCGACTCACGCTCCTGCACGCCGGGGAGCCTTGCCGCTTCTTTTGGCAAGAATGGACGGTGGAGACACTCTGAGGTGCCTCGGTGCAGAAGCGCCGATGTCCAACCAGCCCGATCGAGGACAACCCCGACCAGCCTTTGGATTTGCTCGGCCCGACATGACCATCATAACCTTTAGCAGACTTGCCGATCGTCACCTCACAGGTCGGGGTGCCTCATCGGGAGGTCGTTAGGCCGCTATGAAAGCGTCACGCACAGCTATCGTCGCTTCCACTTTGCCGGGCGTCATGATGCTCGGCTTGTTCTACTCGCTGGCGTTTCACATGCATCGAAGTCTCGGTGGATGGCCGATGTCTATCGGCGAGCGGGACTTTCCTGCTTCGTTGATTGCGCATGCGTATCTCACCACTTATTTCTTCATCGGGCTGATCTGGTTCGGCATGTTTGTTGTGCCTGTGGCGATGCTCGCGTGCTTGCTCCGTCCGAGGTGGAGGCGTTCCCTTCGTTACTGGGCGCTGTATGCTCTCGTGTTTTGCCTTTGTTGGGGACTCATGCAGCTTGCCCCGGAGCCTTTTCTTTACTGGTGGAGAGATTGATATGACATGGCCTAACACGGCCAGTCGATCCAACAGCCCTTAGCTCGCGACTTTTTCACGCCATGCACGTTTCGAACATCATTCACTTCGCCTCTGGCTGTCCGCGGTCTGCGGGCTGTGGCTCACTGGCGAGTCGTTAGGCGACTATGAACCCGCCCTCAATGCAAAAGCCGGTAACCTGCCTTCGGAAGCGATTGGCACAAGTTATCGCCTACTACTTCTTGCTGCTCATCATCATGCTCGGACTGCTCACAGGTTACTTGCGGAGCTTTATGCCTTTTGTGCTTGTCCCTCTCCTTTGGTTTGCTACGCGCCCGAGCTTCCCACTTAAACCGCAACTCCCGGAGCAGGAGTTTAGCCCCATTGAGTGGCGGCTATGGTTCGGTGGGGCAGCCGTATCTGGGTTGATCGTGGTCGTTTGCGCCTACGGTTCTCAGGTTCGAGATGCTCTTGCGTTGCTACAGGCTTTGGCTATTGGCGTGGTGACTTGGGCATTCGTATTCCTGGCTTATCGTGATTGCCGCCGTACCGCTAAGTGTGTCCGAATCGCCTAACAAAATCGTCGACCGAACCACCGCCAGCATCGGGATTCCGGACATGATCACAGTCACTACATCGGCCATTTCGTTGAGCGCCTTCTTACGGCGGCGGTCGCTCACGATTGGTCGTTAGGCCGTTTCGCACGCGCACTTTAATGCCAACACTCAACACAAACATCCCACGGTTCTACTGTTACCTTCGCAAAGAGTTTCTTTACGATGGGCAAGCGCACAACGGCGAGTTCGTCAAGGTATGCGTCTTCGGCGCATCTTCCATCTACGGACGCGCGCTCGGTTTCCACGCACTCACCGAGGACGGGGCGACTTTCTGGCGTTTGCCCATCCTGAGGCGGACCCCGAAAACCGGGCCAGGGGTTAAGCTATGATTGTGGCTGAAGGGTGTGGGTGTTAAACCCAAACCACAGCGACACATAATGAAAGCCAAACGGAAAAGACACGAACCCGAATTCAAGGCCCGCGTAGCC
>JAEUHE010000216.1 GCA_016793885.1 Verrucomicrobiales bacterium | reverse complement strand
GAGCTTGGCTCTGCCAAAGAGCGCGTTAATTTCCGTCGGGGTGGTTTGGTGAGGGAGAGCGGTAGGTTTGCTTTGCATCAACCCTTATTGCATCAACCCCTTCCACCAATACCACCCTCTTTCCACTTCGGAGTTCGGGTTAAAAGTGGGTGAGATTCAGTTTGAACTCAGCGGGTGATTCCGTGCGATGGTGCGGGCTTTCAGCCCTCAGCGTGTGTGTGGTGACGAAACCTGGGGTTGTCACCCCAGGCTGGGAGGGTGCTGGGCCTGTGGCCCGCGGGTGCCAACCCCAATGATGAATCCGGTTGGAATCTGGGATTAAGGTTCCGGGCTGAATTTGGTATTAGGTCGGAAGCTCGTGCTGCTGGAGCACCAAGGGTGCGTGCTATCCCAGCCTGGGGTGACAACCCCAGGTGTAACGATCCCCCTCCCATCAAGGGCTGAAAGCCCGGCATAAGGCCGCCGAGTCCGTTGGGACTTCACCACCTTTCTCACCCACTTCTAATCACACCCGGGGCTCCCCCAGTGTTTGATTTCGGATTGTCCCGGGCCGGAGGAAAGCTAAGATCTCAGCATGAGTGAGTTCACGCGCATTCTCAACGCTGCTCAACAGGGTGATCCCAAGGCCGCCAAAGAGTTGCTTCCCCCGGTCTATGAGGAATTACGCCGGTTGGCCGGTCAAAAGATGGCCCATGAAGCCGCCAACACCCTCCAACCCACCGCGCTCGTCCACGAGGTTTGGCTGCGTCTGACGGCCAAAGAGACCCCCTACGAGTTCCAGAACCGCGCCCACTTTTTCGCCGCGGCCGCCGAGGCGATGCGCCGGATCCTGATTGAGAACGCACGCCGCAAGGCCAGACAAAAGCGCGGAGGCCAATGGGAAAAGGTGGATCTAGATGATGTCCACATCGCCATGGAAACCGATCCATTACGACCCATACCCTAACTGGACAGGATTTTAGACTCGACGAAACAAGCTCTCGACTCACACTCAACTTGAAGAACGGAAAAGTCGGCAAAACAGGAGCTATTTTCGAGGAACCCATCTCCACGAACTCAAAAAAATAACCATCGAAAACTATGTCCGTACCACGAACTTTCTTCCTAAGCTTGGGTCTCGCGACCTTGCTAGAGCTCAGTCTTCTCCTCAGCCTGCCAGCCGCGGAACCCGGGCACGCCGCCTCGGCGGCAACGCTGGTCAGCGCAACGGCTCAGGATACGACAGGCTTACCCGCAGCTGGCATGCTGGACCCCGATTTCGTGCCGGACATAGGTCTTGGCGACGAAGGCATACCTTTCGATAACGCCCTGAGACGAGGAATTCTGATCCAACCGGATGATAAGATTCTGATCGGTGGCTACGGCCTCACGCGATTGCATCCCGATGGCAAACGGGATACGAACTTCATATCAGGGATCCCGAAGTCGAACGAGTTCGTGACCGAGTTTTTCTTCGTTACCGACATCACTCTCGATACTCAGGGTCGCATCCTGGTCTGCGGAACTTTCCCTTCGGTTCACGACATCGCGAGACAGGGCATCGCACGTCTCCATCCGGACGGCCAACTCGATGAGTCCTTCGACCCAGGCAAACTCATCGAGGGAGGAATCGTAAAGACACTGGCCGTCCAAACCAACGGCCAGATCCTGATCGCCGGAACTTTCACCTCGGTCGGCGGTCTTTCGCGACGTGGCATCGCTCGACTCAATGAGGAGGGCACCCATGATACCAGCTTTGATCCCCTGGCAGGAGCCACACCCACTTTTATCAACTCGATACTGATTCAAGAGGATGGCGCTCTGCTTGTCTCGGGCCCGTTTACCGCGCTCAACGCCCTGATCCGACTGAAGGCGGATGGAACCCCGGACTCAAGCTTTTCGATACCGGTATTCCTTAGCGTTGCATCGAGTCCACGCGGCTCGATGTATACCGCGCTCCAACGAGATGGACGAATCATCGCGGCAGGCGATTTTGTCAATGCCGGCGCCAGCTTACGCGGGGAAAAGCGACCAGGCCTCGCAAGGTTCTATGCGAGTGATGAGCCCTTCTTCCCGCCGTCATTCGTCAGCGACTCCATGCGGCGTCTCCCCGAAGGTCAATCTTCGTTCCGGATCTCCGGAGCCCCGCGCTTCCGCATCGTCACCGAAGCGGCGAGTCGACTGGATCCGCCCGATTGGACTCCCATTCGGACAAACATCATGGGAAAGACGGCGTTGACCCTCTTCGATAATGCGGCCTCGCTCTATCCGAATCGCTTTTATCGGCTAGTGTCGCCCTAACCGGCTTCGGTGGGAACCAGTTTGAACCGCGGATGACTCGGATTTCACGGATGAGATGAAGAACCGAGCTCCTGGAAGGAGGAATTCTTACCACCTGGTCTGTGGGATAGGATCGCACCCCGGCAGTCTTCCTCCTCTGAATCCGTGTCATCCGAGAAATCTGTGGTTAAAGAACCTCGCTGCACGCCCAAGCGCACCTCACCGTGAAGCCCGCTTGGATTCAGTCTTCCAATACTGAGGAAGGCCCTTTTTGGTATCCACCAGGATTTCAAAAATGGCGCGCTTCTTTTCGGAAGAAAGGACCGCGAATTCCGGACTCGAATCACGTTCGGTCAGCACTTCCCAAAGCCGACGATACAATCGCTCCTTCAGTTTCTCAGGCAACTCATCGAAGGCAGGCGAATAAATCAGATAGCTGCAGGGATACTTGAACAACCGGGTCTGCAGATCAAACTCCCGCAACGAACGCCCTTGGCGATCTTTGATCCCTTGGGCGGAGAAAGTTTGCGCGAACTCGCTCGACCCGCGCACCTGGGCCGTGAGCGGCGCTTCTTCTGTGAAGAGCAGATATCTCAGGAAGCCTTCTGACGCAGTTTTGAGATAGTTCACATGACCATACATCTGAAGCGCAATGGTCGCTTCATATTGGAGCCGGGTCAGGAAATTGTGCATGTGCGACTGATGCTCCATTACCATCAACGCAACAATGTCGCTGTGCGGAGTCGGATAACTCTTGAGCTCGAAGAACCGGCTTAAGTCAGTCACATTCCCGAGATAGTTGGGCTCCTTGCGCTGCCGTTCGAACGCTTCTTTTCCAATCAGATTGCCCCGGTGCAGCTGAGGTCCGTGCGAGCCGGTAACGTACCATCCGCCCCATCGATCTTGAAACGGAGTGCGATGATTGACCAAGGAGGTTCCGCTGGTGAGATCGACCACCCCCGATTCATCCGTCTCGAACGAGCGCACCAGATGTCCCGGTACCCCCATGGTCTTGCCACTCGCATGGCATTCGACGCAGGCATCGGTGCGAACAAACTTGGGCTTCACCTTGGGATTCTGTTCCAAGGTGTAAAAGACACCACCCAGCTTGGGATCGACCGAAGTAAATTCCAACAAGGGCGAGCCGAGCACGTAACCGACATAGGCGTCATCACTGTAAAACACGGCCCGGGGAGCATGGGGAGAAATGCGCTCCCTTTGGAAGGATGTCTTCGAGAACACGAGCATCTGCGACTGAGTCGACACTCCCAACTCCCGCAGCACCGCGAGCAGATACCCAAACTGCGGATGAAACTCCAAATTGACTTGGCCCGAGTCGATCCGCTCCTGGAGCCGCTGCACCGGTCCACGAGCCTCGGTTTTGTTGTAGCGAATGGTGTCCTCCTCGAAGGGCATCATGTGGGTGGCACCCTGATAGTCATCCGCTTGCAGGACCAAACCGCTCCCGCACAACGCGAGCAACAACCACGCGTGGAGGAAGGTTGGGGCCGGCCGACCGAACTCAAAGGCTCGCTTTTCTTTCATGACACCAGAGACGATAGCAGGGATATCCATCGGGCGTTTCATCACCAACCCAACTTATCACAATCCCAGCTACTATCTTTGACGTAAGTCAAAGCGACGCCACACAAAAATTGTTAAGGCCTAGCCGAGGCTTGAACCTGGAACCGCAGGACAGAGTTCTATCTGCGAAAGACACTTGGGCCGGGCACCAGGGATTAAATGTCGCCTGGGGGGATCGAACCGAATCCCGACTCGTCTGGTGTCCAGCCGTCCCCATCGCTGATGGAACCGAACGGAGGCTATCGAAATGAGGAAGGGAAGCGGAGACCTGAGGGAGCAACTCCGCGAACCCGGCGTGAGAGGCGTCAATGCAGGCATAACCTTAAGCTTAGGCGGCGGCCGAGGTTGCGGCGTTGATCAAGCGTTCGATCCGCTCCCGCGCTTCAAAGAAGATCGGGCTTTCTTCGGTTGTCCAGAAAAGCTCGCTCAGACGCGCCTGCTCGAGGCGAGGCGAGACATCGATCAGGGAGGGCCGGACCGGGTTCGCTTCGTTCAACTTAGGAGACGTCCAACGACCTTTGGGATAAGGATTTGCATTCATAGGAACCTTGTTCTTTTAGATGGCTTATCAAGTGTTTCATTCGTGATGGGATGCTCTGGTGAGTCGCTCGACTCGAGCATCCATTACCTAACACTACGGTTCCCACTCCTCTAATCTTTCAACCGGAAGCGCAAAAAAAGTCCCGCGCCGATGCAAACCACGACTAAACCGAGGGCAGCCACCGCCGCCCGCGACCGCTGAGCCAACACTGCCCCCGATTCTGAGCGCTGAGTTGCGCGGTCGACCACCGAAGCCACGCCGCCGGATACTGCAGCCGAAGGTTGGCCGGCGGCAGAGCCGAAGGAAAGCCCGTCCTGAGCACCTACTATCTGGGCGGGCGATTCGTCCTCGAGTGTGACCTCCTGATACCCCTGAGATGGACTCTGGCCGGTGCCTCGCTTGTTTAGAATACGACTGGCCTCAATCCGGACCAGTGGATTTTCCGGATCGAAGCCCAGGCTCTGCGCCAATTGGGATTGCAGGTCGGACCTCCATCGCAGCGGCAAACGAACGCCCTGGGTCCACGAGATGTCGATGCCACACTCGCAATCAGCCCCAATGATGGAGAGTACTTTCAGGAGGTTGGCGGACGAGATTTCCTCACCTCGCAGCGCATTTCCGATCCATCGGCCCTTGCCGTAAAAAACCGCAGCTATCGGGAGGTCCGACGGCAGTGAATCCAGCCCCAGACTCCAGAGCAGAATCTTCTCCGTGGTGAGACCCGATGCGGGCAACTCCAGCAGAACGGGCGGTTCGGCGATGGCTTTCGGCAGCGACTTCATCTGCCCCTGGATTTGGGCGATGGCCTCCAGAATCGTCTCGCGCGCCCGCCGATTCGCCTCGGGGCGGGTCCCCTCCACCAACAGAACTGCCGCGAAGGTCTGGCTGACGCTCCGTACGATCTCCTCGCGCTTGGGTGACGACCACAGTCCCTTGAGCAACTCTGCCCAAGCTGCCGAGAACCGAGAATCGAAGGGCGGGAAAGGGACGTGAAGAACCTGTCCACTGGGAGAGACCAACGCCCCGACGCTCACGCCCGGGACGGACGAAACCGGGCGATACTTGAGACCAGGATGATCGGGTTCCGAGGCCACCTCGACGGCCACGAACCGAAGGTTCGTTTCAACCTCCAATTCTGCCCCCTGCTCCTTCATCGTTCGGATCGCTTCAGGCGGCATGGAGGCATCGAGGTAAGCATACAAGGTGTATCCCTCCCCCCCGACCTCGACGAACCCGATGTCGCGGACATTGTAGCGGCACGCGGAAGCTTCAAGGCCACCCCAGCAGAGCGCGAGCCCTATCCAGAGTAGCAACCATCGCGAGGTGGAGAAGAAGCGGTTCATCGTTGGAGCCTTCCTATCTACACAAACAGGATAAAGGTCGAAGCTCAAGGAGAAGTGCTGGCTCGGGTCGGGGAGAGGTGTGATTAGAAGTGGGTAAGACGGGGGTCGAATTCAGTGGGTCATTCCCTGTGATGGTACGGGCTTTCAGCCCTAGGCGCGTCTGGGGAGACGAAACCTGGGGTTGTCACCCCAGGCTGGGATGGTGCTGGGCCTGTGGCCCGCGGGCTTGAGCCCCGGTGATGATTCCCATAGGAATGTGGGGGTAGGCTTCTGTGCTGCAATTGGTATTGGGTCGGAAGCTCGTCGCGCTTGAGCACCAACGGTGCGTCCTATCCCAGCCTGGGGTGATAACCCCAGGTAAACATCCCCCCTTCCCATCAAGGGCTGAAAGCCCGGCATAAGTCCGCCGAGTCCATCGCGACTTCACCACCCCCCTGCCCAACGCCCAATCTTGACGTTTGGAGGGAAGGCCCGTATTAGGTTCGAGCTTATTTATGCCGACTTACGAATACGTCTGTGACAAATGCGGTCATGCGTTTGAATTCTTTCACTCGATGACCGCGAAGCCGCTCACGACTTGTCCGAAAGAACTCTGTCCCAAGAAAACCTGGGGCAAGGGCAAGGTGTCCAAGCAGTTGAGTGCGGGGGCGGGCCTTATCTTTAAGGGAACGGGCTTCTACATTACCGATTACCGCAGCCAGAACTACAAAGATGGCGCGAAGAAGGATTCAACCGCTTCCTCCAGCAGCTCGAGTTCGACCTCCAGCAGCAGCTCCGACAAACCCGCTAGCTCGGCCGCTTCCAGCAGCAGCAGCAGCACCCCGACGCCGGCGGCTCCCGCTCCGGCTGCGACTAAGCCCAAGTCGGAGAAGAAGAAGTAAGTCCGGGCCTACAGCCAGAGATCAGCCGCCCGGGTTTCCGGGCACCTGAGACTGCTCAAGAATGGCATCAATCGTCTGGATGGCATTGCCTTCCAATCGATTATTGACGTAAAGATAGGATCTCTTGGGCTTACCCTCCTTCACCGTCCGCTGAATCAGCCCGGCGGCAGCCAGCCGGGCCTCCGGGTAGGCCTCTTTAAGCTCGGCATAGGGGCTGAAGCGGGCAACCGCATCGGCGTAGGCCCGACCTGGCTTCAACAGCAGTCGCGCCGCTGCAACCTCTGGATAAGCGAACGCACTGGCGATTGCCATCTGTTCGGCGAGGGGAGGCATGGCTTCCCAGCTATTGAAAACCGGGGCCACCCCCCGCTGGGCCAACATCTGAAAATACTCGGGCTGTAAGAAGGTCGCGTTGCGGATCTCGACTCCGTAATCCCATCCAGCAGGCAGCCGCTTCAAGAATTCATCCAACGCGTCCACAAAATCGCGGCCGCGCAGAAAGTCCGAAGCGTGAAAGCGAGTGAACTCAAACATCAGCACCCCCACCCGATCCCGAAATTCTGCGCAGGGCCCCAAGAAAAGCTCCTCAAACTTGGCCGCGTTCAGAAAGTCAGGATTCGGTTTCCCCGCCCGGTGCCCAAAGCGTGGGAGGTTGGGAAACCGTTTCAGGGTGATGTCGTCGGTCACTTTGAAAGAAAACCGAAAATCAGGGGGAACGCTGTCCATCCAGCCCGTTAGCTGATCACGCGTGGGAAAGGCATAGTAGGCCGCATCCACCCCCACGCTCTTGAAGACCTCAGCATATTCGCTCAGGCACATCCGCTGAAACCGGGCATCGGAAAACCGCCCTCGATAGACATATCGCGCCTCCTCATACAGCTGCCCAATCCAGCCAGCGTATTTCCAGGAGGAGGTGCCCAGATACACCCCCCGTTGGGCTAACCAGGCCAACTTGGGTCGGATCCGCTCGACCACTTGGGCGCGGCCGGAGTTGCCGTTGTCGAATGGCAGTTTGAGGGTCATCTCGAGTAAGCCCGATCAACGGCCGTGGCCGGACGGACGAGGAGCCAGGATGGACTGGAGTGACCCACTAGGCAATCTCCGGAAGGGGGAGGCTAGGAGGTGGGATCAGAACCGGGCGAGATTCAGGTTATATTCAGCCGGTAACTCCCTGAAATGGTACGGGCTTTCAGCCCTTAGCGTTTGTGGGGTGACGAGACCTGGGGTTGTCACCCGAGGCTGGGATGGTGCTGGGCCTGTGGCCCGCGTACACCGACACTACTGCTCAACTCCATTCGAATCGGGGCTGAATGGCCTAGGCTAGGTTTGGTATTGGGTCGTGGGCTCGTAGGGCTTAAGCACCAACGGTGCGTGCTATCCCAGCCTGGTGTGACAACCCCAGGTAAACATCCTTTTCCCCATCCAGGGCTGAAAGCCCGGTATAAGCCCGCGTGCCTGTCGCGATTTCCCCACCTTTCTCACCCAATTGTAATCACACCCGTAGCCAAGCTCATCTCCGCTGCACATCGGATCTTTGCCCAAACGAAGCTAGATTCACCCCCCATTTGATATTCCTAAGAAACTAGCTTAGGGTGCCATCAGGTTTTGGTTTACCGACCTGGAATCAGGTCGATAACCCATCAGGATCGGCCAGAGGGGTCCTCTTGGGCGGACGCCCTGCGGATGGCCGGTCTGGGAAGAGTAGCCAGTTCTGCTCGTTGATTGGGAACCAGGCGCCTATGAAGGTGATCACGCCGAACTGCCGGGTGCAGTTCACTGCGGAAGATGTCGAGTTCATTACGAAGGTATTGGACCGGGACGGAAATCGAGACAGCGAGCGGGCCAGCTGCCTGACCGAGCTTCTGGCCGACGAAGCATCGCGGGATGTGCTCTTGGACAACGAAGCCCTGCTGCAAGCCCTGATGGATTTACGGGGCTGTCTCCGGATCTCCTCCCATTGTTACTTTTACATCCTGGTCAGGCATGCCCTCCGACGGGCAGGGATCCAGGAACGGGAGGTCGCGGACTATATAGCAGAGGTGCTGAGCGAGTTCTCACGCGCGGATCGCCTCCACATCAAATCATCCCCCACGGGCCAGCCCATGGAATACTTCTTTGAGATGCTGGCGGCGTTGAAGGAGGCCGATGACCTCAGCCAATTCTTGATTCGGGCCCATATGGGCAACCAATCACTCTTTATGACCGGGGTGTTCCCGAGCCGAATTCGCAGCCGGTGCGAATCGCGGGGATTCCCCGGCCTCGATTATTACGAATCTCTAGGACAATCCAGCTTTCGTGAGGCCAGTCACCATCGACTGGCCGAGCGTTATCACCTCGCTGAGGTGTTCGACAACCTGGGAGCCCACTTCCATCAAGCTCGGCAGGCCCTCAACGACCTGGCTGACCGGGTTTTCTCCGTCGGAGAGGATTATCGGTCCATCGATGCCCTGCTCCGACGGTTCGGGACGTTGTGAAACCCGCTTGCAGGGGCTGAGACCGGCGGTCTAGCATCCGGCACCAATGAAAGTCCTGGTGCTCAACGGACCGAATCTCAACCTCCTGGGCTTGCGCGAGCCGGGTGTCTACGGACGAACCACACTCGCGCAGATCGAAGCGTTGATGTCGGATCGAGCCAAGGCCCTGAACGTCGAGATCGACTTCCGGCAGACTAACCACGAAGGACAACTCATCGATTGGATTCATGAATCGAGAGAAACCCACGCGGCCCTGGTGCTGAATGCCGGTGCCTACACCCACACCAGCGTCGCGCTCCGCGACGCCATCGCCGGAAGCGGACTCCCGACCGTCGAAGTCCATCTTTCCAACATCCACGCCCGCGAGGAATTCCGCCACCGCTCCCTGATCGCAGCCGTTTGCCGCGGTCAAATCGCCGGTTTCGGTCCTCACTCCTACGTTCTCGGCCTGGAAGCGGCCGTTAACATTATCGGAGCGAAAAACACGGCTTAACTCCGGGATCTTTCAAGGTAATTCAGGCAGATTCAGGGAACTATCCCCGTTGCTGGGCAGGATTTTTTACTGCTTGACGGTTGCAATCACGCTCCCTAACGTCCGCCCCAATCGCAGATCACTACCGGCAGGGTCGAGGATCGACACTGGCCTGGTTTACTTTGATGAATAGACTATCCAGCTTACCGACAAGAAGCTTACCGACAAAAGTCGCCGCCAACCGGGAGGGCCTATCGTGGACCTAAAGGATATCAAGGCGATCATCGAACTGATGAAGAAGAACTCGATCTCCGAGTTCGAACTGGAACGGCAGGACTTTAAGGTTAAGCTCAAGCGCGGTTTAGGCCAAAGCGCTGAAGATACGAGCTTCACCTACCTTCCTACCGGCGGAGGGGGCCATCAAGCCCTACCGTCCTCCGCTCCGGCTCCCGCCGCCTCCAGCGACGAGGCCGAGATTAAGTCCCCCATGATCGGCACCTTTTACCGCTCCCCGTCCCCGGAATCAGGTTCCTATGTGGAGGTCGGATCCGAGGTTAATCCTGACACCGTGGTCTGCATTATCGAGGCCATGAAGGTCATGAACGAGATCAAGGCTGAGGTCCGCGGAGTGATCACCCAGGTGATGCTCGACAACGCCAAGCCGGTGGAATTTAACCAACCGCTGTTCAAGATCCGGCCACTGTAAAGATTCGCGGGGAAGTGGGGTTCCTTATGACAAGGCTCCCCAGCCAGCCCCATCCGCTAACCGAGCCCGTTCCATGTTCGAGAAAATCCTGGTAGCCAACCGCGGGGAAATTGCCGTTCGGATCATCCGTGCCTGCAAAGAGTTAAACATTAAGACCGTCGCGGTCTACTCCGAGGCAGATGCCAACTCGATCCATGTGCAACTGGCCGACGAAGCCATCTGCATTGGCAAGAACCCCAGTTCCGAAAGCTACCTCCGGATCGATCGCATCATCAGCGCTGCGGAGATCGCGGACGTGGACGCCATTCACCCCGGATACGGCTTCCTTTCCGAAAACGCCCATTTCGCCGAGGTCTGCGAGAGCTGCAACATCCGCTTCATCGGGCCCAGCTCGCGCGCCATGAACGCGCTGGAAAACAAGGCCACCAGCCGGAATCTGGCCCGCAAGGCCGGGGTGCCCTGCCCTCCTGGATCGGAAGGTTTGGTCGAAAACGAGGCCGATGCCCTCACGATTGCGAAGAAAATTGGCTATCCGGTCATGATCAAGGCCATCGCCGGGGGCGGTGGACGGGGCATGCGAGTAGCCCACAACGATATTTCGCTGGTCAAAGGGTATCACACAGCCCGGACCGAGGCGGAAAAAGCCTTCGGCAACTCAGGGGTCTACATCGAGAAGTTCATCGAGAACCCTCACCATATCGAGTTTCAGATCCTGGGGGACAACCGCGGGAATATCATCCACCTCGGCGAGCGTGATTGCTCGATCCAGCGACGGAACCAGAAAGTCGTCGAGGAAACCCCGTCCCCGCTGATCGAAAACAAGTTCAAAGACCTGCGCAAGAAGATGGGCAAAGCGGCGGTTCGCATCGCCGAAGTTGCCCAGTATTCCAATGCCGGAACCGTGGAGTTCGTCGTGGACGAAAAGGGGAATTTCTACTTCCTCGAGGTCAACAAGCGAATCCAGGTGGAGCATCCGATCACCGAGGAAGTCACCGGCGTCGACCTGGTCAAACAGCAGATTATGATCGCCATGGGCGAGCCGCTGCGCTTGTCCCAGAGCGACATCGTCTTCAAGGGTCATGCCATCGAATGCCGCATCAATGCGGAGGATCCATTCGATGACTTCCGTCCATCCCCGGGCCGAATCGAGATGTATTACGCCCCCGGTGGACGCGGGGTTCGCGTCGATAGCCATGCTTATGCCGGCTACACCATCCCTCCCCACTACGACTCGATGATTGGGAAACTGATCACCTATGGACGGGACCGCCGCGACGCCATGGACAAGATGAGCCGAGCGCTCAGCGAATACATGATCACGGGTGTCAAAACCACGATCCCCTTCGAACAGGCGATCCTCCAGGACCCCAACTTCCGCCGAGGCGTGTATTCCACCAACTTCATCGAACAGCTGCTGGGCGGTGCTCGCCGCGAGTTGTTCGAGGATCGAGCCTAATAGCTCTATGGACTGCGGTGGCATGACACCGCTTTTCCTTCGCCCTAGTTTAGCCCCTCCAAGAGAGTCGTTTACAATGGGCACACCGGCAGCCACTCCGCCCTGCGCAGGAAAAGCGGAGACATGTCTCCGCAGTCCATAGCCAACGCCATCATGATCCCCCGCGTCTCGCTCTACACTTTCGTGGATGCCGCCTATCTGCACGGCCGCTCACCTCGGGCGGTCGCGCAAGCGCTGTGCGATGGGGGCTCCGACTTGATCCAACTTCGAGCTAAAGGCCTCCCCGAGTCCCAAGTCCGCGCAATGGCCGAGGAGATCCAACCGATCACCCGGGCCGCTGGGGTAGCATTGGTCATCAACGATTATCCCGATATCGCCGTCGATGTCGGGGCGGAGTATTGTCACCTTGGCCAAGAAGATTTTTTTGAGAGCGGCAAAGCCCAGATTCAAGAACTCGCCGCCAGCGCCAAAGGTGTCCGTTTCGGCCTCAGCACCCATGCCCCCGAACAGGCGAAACGCGCAATCGCTGCCGGACCCGACTATATCGCTATAGGACCGATTTATCGCACCGGAACGAAGCCTACAGCTCACCCTGTGACCTTAGAATACGTCCGTTGGGCCGGCATCCACGTAACTCTGCCGTGGTTTGCAATTGGCGGAATCACCCTCGAGAACCTTCCCGAAGTGGTTGAAGCTGGGGCCACCCGAATCTGTGTGGTCTCGGCCATCCTGAATGCCCCTGACATCACCCAAGCTTGTCAGATGTTCAAGAACCGCCTAGCTTCCGCCATCGGATCGCCCTGAACTGGGTGAGGCCGCGAACGGAAAGCACAGCGCGATTTTCAGCAACTCAGCTAACAACACATGAGCGTCTTGATAGTCGGTTCAACCGCCCTCGATTCCATCAAAACCCCCAAAGCGGAGAATCCCCGTCTACTCGGAGGGTCAGCCAGCCACGCGGCCGTGGCGGCAAGTTTCTTTTCCCCGGTCAAAATGGTAGGGGTGGTGGGGCATGATTTTCCCAAGAAGTACATCGCCCTATACCGAAAGCACGGAATCGATCTGGCCGGCCTCCAAATCGAAGAGGGCAAGACCTTTCATTGGTCGGGAGAGTATGAGGTCAACATGAACAACCGTCGCACCCTGGCCACCGAGCTAGGCGTGTTCGAAAAGTTCTCCCCCTCCCTCCCCGACACCCACAAATCCACCCCCTACCTTCTGTTGGCGAACATCGCCCCGGCCCTGCAGCACCATGTCCTGGACCAGATGTGGAAGCCGAAGTTCGTCATCGCCGACACGATGGATCTTTGGTTGAACATCGCCCTGGACGACCTGCTGAAGCTGCTCAAGCGCATCGACGCGCTCGTGCTGAACGACAGCGAAGCGCACCAGCTAACCTCGTCTGACAACACCATCGAGGCGGCCAAGCGCATTCACAAGCTGGGACCCAAACACGTCATCATCAAAAAAGGGGAGCACGGCTCCATCCTTTCCAATCGGGATGGTCTGTTCGTGTGCCCCGCCTATCCGTTGCGCAAGGTGGTGGATCCAACCGGCGCAGGCGACAGCTTCGTCGGTGCCCTGATGGGATACCTAGCCTCCAACCGAGGAGCCGCAGAAAAAAATCTTCGTCGAGCCATGATCCACGGCAGCGTCGTAGCATCGATCTGCTGCGAAGGTTTCGGCCTCACCCGAACCACTCGAGCCACCCGCAAAGAGATCAACAAGCGTGTGAAAGAGCTCGAGCAATTGACGCGGTTCTAAGCACGGCCGAACTGTTATGAGTGATGTCGCAAGTAGTCCCAGCGCAGTCAACCTAGCCTACGTGGAGGAGCTCTTCGAAGCCTATCAGCGCGATCCGAGCTCAGTCCCTCAAGAATGGCATCAATACTTTGCGACGCAGATCAACGGCGACGCTTGGCCGGATCGCCGCACCCTGGGCCCCAGCTTTCCCGTCCGCAGCGTCTTTAGTCCGCCCTCCGCCCGGTCGGCCGATGAAGAGACACCCATCGACCAGGTTAAGCTGGCCGACTTCCAGAACCGCGTGGAACAGCTGGTTCGAAACTATCGGGTCCGCGGCCACTACCTGGCCAAGGTGGACCCCCTGGGGCTCCCACGATTTTCCCCTCAGGAGCTGAGCAACGACTACTTTGGCTTCACTCCCGACGAAATGAATCGCCGGGTCCACATCCACACCTTCCAGCACTCCGGCCGTTTGACGCTGGGGGGGCTGATGGAGAAGCTCCGCAACACCTACACGCGCTCGATCGGGGTGGAGTACATGCACATCGACGACATCGAGCTCCGTCGCTGGCTCCAACGGCGGATGGAAGGCACCGAAAACCGCCTCCAGCTCACCCGCCCGGAACAGCTCCGCATCTTGACCCGGCTGACGGACGCCACGATCTTCGAAGAGTTCATCCGGAAGAAATTCGTGGGTGCCAAGAGCTTCTCGCTCGAGGGGTGCGAAAGCCTCATCCCCTTCCTCGACTTGGCGATCGAGAAATCCGCCGAGCAGGGCGTCAAAGAAATCATTTTCGGCATGGCCCACCGGGGACGTCTCAACGTTCTCGCGAACATCATGGGCAAGAGCGTCCGACAGATTTTCCGCGAGTTCGCCGACAAGGACCCTCAGCTCTATCGGGGCCGCGGGGATGTTAAGTATCACCTGGGTCACAGCAACGACTGGGTCACGTCTACCGGCAGGCGGGTGCATCTGTCGCTGTGTTTCAATCCAAGCCACCTGGAATACGTCAACCCGGTGGCGATGGGTCGGGTCCGAGCCAAACAGGACCGGGTGAACGACACGGAACGAAACGGCTCGATGGCCATTCTGATCCATGGGGACGCGGCTTTTGCGGGCGAAGGCGTGGTCCAGGAGTCGCTGAACCTCAGCGATCTTGCCGGGTATCGAGTCGGCGGAGTGCTCCACGTCATCGTCAACAACCAGATCGGATTCACCACCTCGCCTCGCGATGCCCGGTCGGGCTCCTACTGCACGGACATCGCCAAGATGCTTCAGTCGCCCATCTTTCATGTGAACGGCGAGGATCCTGAGGCCGTGGCCCAGGCGGTGCGCCTGGCGTTGGATTTCCGGACCACCTTCAAGCGGGATGTGTTCATTGACATGTACGGCTATCGCCGACTCGGACACAACGAGACCGACGAGCCCGCATTTACGCAACCGGTGATGTATCGCGCCATCGAGCAGCGAAAAACCGTGCGCGAGGGTTATCTCGAGCACTTGCTCAAGCTGGGTGGCGTCAGCCGCGAGGAAGCGGATCGCATCGTGGAGGAGCGAAAGCAGTTCCTAGAGAAGGAGCTGAGTGAATCCACCAGTGAGAACTATCAGTTTCCGAGCGAGAAGCAGCTTGGCATTTGGGCGCGCAGCAGTTTTATCGGCGGACGAGAGCAAGACGCGAAGGACGAGGAGACCGGGGTTCCGATCGAACGACTCACCAAGTTGCTCGAGGTGCAAACGCGCATACCTGAGGGGTTCAAGCCGCACCCCAAGATTGCGAAGCTGTTGGAGACCCGACGCGACATGAGCGCCGGCAAACAGCCTCTCGACTGGGCGGCGGCCGAAGCGCTTGCCTTCGCCACGCTCGCGGCCGACGGCTATTCCATCAGGTTAAGCGGCCAAGATTGCGGTCGCGGAACATTCAGCCATCGGCACGCGGTTTTGCATGATATCGAAGGCGACCGCGTCCATGTGCCACTGCAGCACCTCGGCGTCAGCCAGGCACCCGTGGAGATCTTCAACAGCCCGTTGAGTGAGATTTCGGTGCTCGGATTCGACTACGGCTACAGCCTGGAGTGCCCCGACGGCCTGGTCATGTGGGAGGCCCAGTTCGGAGACTTTGCGAACGCCGCTCAGGTGATCATCGACCAGTTTATTGTCAGCGCGGAAGACAAATGGCGACGGCTTTCTGGTCTGGTCATGCTGTTGCCGCATGGATTTGAGGGACAAGGTCCGGAGCACTCCAGCGCGCGGCTCGAACGTTTCTTGGCCCTGGCAGCCGAGGATAACATCCAGGTGGCGTACCCAAGCAGCCCGGCCCAATATTTCCACTTGCTCCGCCGTCAGGTGATCCGGACGTGGCGCAAGCCGCTCGTGGTGATGACCCCCAAGAGCCTGCTTCGAAACACGGAGGCCACCTCACCGCTGGCTGAACTGAGCCATGGGACCTTCCGCCGGATCATCCCCGACCGTAATCCTCCTACCAAGGCCACCCGACTCGTGTTTTGCACTGGCAAGGTCTTCTACGAACTCGAGAAGCAACGGCTGTCGCTCCGCCGCGATGATGTCGCGATCATCCGACTCGAACAGCTGTATCCGCTCAACCGAAGCGAGCTGGAATCCATTCTAGCGCCCTACGCCGACGGAACCCAGCTCTTCTGGGTCCAGGAGGAGCCGGAGAACATGGGCGCGTGGCGATACCTGCGCCAGATCTTTGGCGAACGTTTCCTTGGACGATTCCCCGTCCAAGTCGTGAGCCGCCCCGCCTCAGCCAGCCCGGCCACCGGCTCGTATAACAGCCATCGGCAAGAGCAGGCAGAACTGCTCACCCGGGCTTTCGCCTGATCCTATTTAAGTCACTTTCCCCTCATTACGCACTATGGCCACAGAACTGAAAGTCCCGGCGGTCGGAGAGTCGGTCACAGAAGTCCAGATCGGCGAATGGCTGAAGCCGGAAGGCAGCGCCGTCCGCAAAGACGAGAATCTGGTCAGCATCGAATCCGAGAAAGCCACCATTGAAATCCCGGCTCCAGCGGATGGTGTTCTCGAAAAGATCCTTCGCAAGAAGGGAGACATCGCCAAGGTCGGTGAGGTCATCGCACATCTCGGCACGGGCACCGGAGCCGTCGCTCCCGCCCCGGCCGCCCCGGCAGCCGCGGAAAAAGCGTCCACGCCTACACCTGCCGCGGCGGCACCCGCCAAGGGTTCGGATAAGATCATGCCGGCCGCCGCGCGTGTGCTGGCCGAAAACCGGGTAGACGCCTCCAAAGTGACCCCCACCGGTCCGGGCGGCCGCCTGCTGAAGGAAGATGTGCAAGCCCACCTGGTCGGGGCTGCGCCCGCTCCGACACCGGCCCCCGTCAAGTCGGCTCCAGCAGCAGCTGTCGCTTCTGGGCTCTCCACCGGGCGCGAGGAAGAGTCAGTCCCCATGAGCCCGCTGCGACGAACGGTCGCCAAACGCCTGGTCGAAGCCCAGAACACCATGGCGATGCTGACGACCTTCAACGAGGTGGACATGTCGGCCATCATGTCTCTGCGCAAAAGCTATCAAGAAGCCTTCCTGGCCAAGTACAACGTCAAGCTGGGGTTCATGTCCTTCTTCGTGAAGGCGGCCGTGGATGCGCTCCGGCTGGTGCCGCAGCTCAATGCCGAAATCCGCGGGACCAACGTCATCTACCGCAATTATCAAGATGTCGGGGTTGCCATCGGCGGAGGCAAGGGACTGGTGGTGCCAGTCCTGCGCGGGGCCGATCGTATGAGCTTCGCCGAGGTGGAAGTGGCCATCAATGAGTTCGCCAAACGCGCGAAGGACAACAAGATCAAGATGGAGGAATTGGAAGGGGGCACCTTCACCATTAGCAATGGCGGTGTTTATGGTTCCCTCCTTTCCACCCCGATCATCAATCCGCCCCAAAGCGGAATTCTGGGACTTCATTCCATCCAAGAACGTCCCATCGCCCTGGAGGGTCAGGTGGTGATCCGTCCCATGATGTATCTGGCGCTTAGCTATGATCATCGAATTGTCGACGGCCGGGAGGCAGTGACCTTCCTCAAGCGCATCAAGGAAGTGATCGAGAACCCGGCACGCATCCTTTTGGAGGTTTAGACCGCTGCCAGCCGAACATCAAACCCCATTCACGACCTATGGCGGACAAATCTTTTGACTTGGTGGTCATCGGGGCGGGCCCAGGTGGCTATGTGGCGGCGATCCGAGCCGCTCAGCTCGGCTGGTCGGTGGCTTGCATCGAGAAGGAGCCGGCGCTGGGCGGCACCTGTCTGCGCGTCGGCTGCATTCCCAGCAAAGCGCTGCTGGAGTCGAGCGAGCAATTCCACAACGCGCAGCACGGGCTCAAAGCCCACGGCATCCTGGTCAACCAGGTGCAACTCGACCTGGCTGCGATGTTGAAGCGGAAAACGCAGATCGTGACAACCCTCACCAAGGGAATCGAAGCGCTGTTCAAAAAGAACAAGGTCACCCGCTTTTCCGGCCACGCCACCCTGCTGGGAACGTCGCGAGTCCTGGTGAAGGGCGAAAAAGAATCCACGGAGATCTCGGCCAAACAGATTCTGCTCGCCACCGGCAGCCGCTCAGCTCCGCTGCCCGGAGTGGTGCTGGATGGAGATCGGGTGGGGACCAGCACGGAAGCGCTCTCGTACTCCGAGGTACCCAAACATCTGGTGGTGATCGGGGCCGGGGTGATCGGGCTCGAGCTGGGCTCCGTCTGGAACCGGCTGGGCGCCAAGGTCACCGTGCTCGAGTATTGCGACCGAATCCTCCCCGGCATGGACGCCGAACTCGCGGCCGAGGCCCGCAAGGTGTTCGAAAAGCAAGGTTTGAACTTCAAGCTCGGGGCTAAGGTCACCTCCGCCAAAGCCAACGGCAACCAAGTTGTGGTCGAGGCCCAAGGCCAGGAACCCATCACCTGCGACCGGGTCCTGCTCGCCGTGGGTCGCAGTCCCAACACCGAAGGATTGGGGCTGGAGTCGGTGGGCATTCAGCCCGATGCGAAAGGACGAATCCCCGTGGATGCCCAGTTCCGCACCACCGCCGCAGGCATTTATGCCATCGGTGACGTGATCGCCGGGCCGATGCTGGCGCATAAGGCTGAGGAAGAAGGCATCGCCTGTGTGGAGCAGATGATCACTGGCCATGGCCATGTGGATTACAATACCATCCCGAGCGTCGTCTACACCCACCCCGAGATCGCCTCGGTGGGCCGGACGGAGGAAGAGCTGCAGAAGGCCGGTATCACCTATTCCAAAGGGCTTTTTCCCTTTCTCGCCAGTGGCCGAGCCCGTGCTCTCGGCGAAACCGAAGGTCGCGTGAAGGTTCTCGCCGATGCGACAACCGATCGGGTTCTTGGAGTTCATATTCTCGGGCCCCATGCCGGCGATCTGATCGCCGAAGCTGCGGTCGCCATGACCTTCCACGCCAGCGCGGAAGACATTGCGCGCAGCTGCCATGCCCACCCGACCTTGGCCGAGGCGCTCAAAGAGGCCGCGATGGCCGTCAGCAACCGGGCCATCCATTTCTAGCTCATCCGCCTCAGCGAGTCACTCCCTCCGAGGCTCCACGCCCAGGAGGTGCCGCACAAAGAAATCCGCGCGACGCCGCTTGCCATACGGGGACTCGGCTGCTCCGTGGCCCGCCCCGGGAATCACCAGCAAATCAAAGTCCTTATCGGCCTTCACCAGAGCGTTCACCACCTGCATCGTCGAGGCAGGATCTACGTTACGATCCAACTCGCCGACCACCAACAAGAGCTTTCCCTGCAGACGATGTGCCTGCGTTACATTGGACTGTTCCTCGTAGTGCTTGCCTATAGGCCATCCCATCCACTGCTCGTTCCACCAGATCTTGTCCATCCGGTTGTCGTGGCAGCCGCAATCAGAAACAGCCGCCTTGTAGAAATCCCCATGGGCCAGCATCGCCCGGGTGGAGTTCTGTCCGCCGGCGCTTCCCCCATAGATGCCAACGCGGGTGAGATCCATGAAGGCATACTTCTCGGCCGCTGCCTTCATCCAAGCGATGCGATCGGGAAACCCTCCATCCCCCAGATTGCGCCAGCAGACATCATGAAACTTCTTGGATCGATTGCTGGTGCCCATCCCATCGATTTGAACCACCACGAACCCCAGCTCAGCCAACTCGGCCACCGAGCCGCGCTGAAGTGCCGCGAAGGCTTTGGGAACGTGTGAGTCGTGAGGTCCGGCATAGATGTATTCGATCACCGGATACTTGCGGGCCGGATCGAAGTTGGTGGGTCGATAGATGACCCCATAGATCTCAGTTGCTCCGTCACGGCCCCTCGCCATGAACCGTTCCGGCGCTTTCCATCCGGTGGCGATCAACTCCGAGAGGTCACCTTGCTCCAGGGATACAATCAGTCCTCCGTCAGAAGCCCGTCGCAGTTCATGGGTTGGCGGCGCATCCACTCGCGAGTAAGTGTCAACGGCGAATCGACGATCGGGGGACCATTGAAGTGAATGCGTGCCATCGCCTTCGGTCAGGAGCATCAGCCCGGTGCCGTCCAGGTTTATCCGAGCATGATGCACCTGATAGGGATCCTGGCCGGATCGAATGCCTCCGGCTCGAAACCACACCTGCCGCAACTCCTCGTCGATTCGGTCCACTCCCAGCACCACCCACTCGCCCCGGGTGATCTGATTCTTCACTCGGCCGTTGGTCGCATCATACAGATAAAGGTGATTCCATCCGTCGCGCTCGGACATCCAGACCAACTCCTTGGTCCGATCCAGCCAATGCAGGGATTGTTTGCCGGAGTAGCTGATAAAGGTCTCGGCCCGTTCGTCGACGAGCACCTGAACTTCGCCCTTGGAGGCACTGACCCCAAGAACGCGCAGCACTTGGTGTCCGCGCTGGTTGTAAGTGAACGTAAAACGAGAGGAGTCGCTCTCCCAGCGCAGGTCCAGGTCGCCGCTCTCCGTGAATGGATTCGGAAAAAGTTCATCCTTGATCTGGATTGCCTGAGCGGACTCCGCGTCGAAAAGGACCGGATGCGGATGGGGGAGCCGGTCCCCGGGTTTGAAGTAGTCGTAGGACTGAAGCTTCGGCTGCACTTGATCAGGGGGAGCCGATTCGATCATGTATACCTTGTGTTCCGCAACCGCAGTGACACGAGTGCCGACCAGCTTCTTGGAATCGGGGGACCAACTGACGGATTCGCTATAAGCCTCCCCTAGCCCGCCATCAAAACTCAGCTGGGATTCTTTTCCCGTGATGGTGGACCGCAGATAGATGTTGTGGTTACGAACAAAAGCGATCCATTTTTTATCGGGGGAACGTCCACGCAGGGACTCTTCGGGTTCGGCTTGTGGCCGTCCACGGCCGCGTCGTCGTCCTTCGGCTCGCGCCTCCCGATTTTCCTCACCGATCACCGCGATGGAGGTGAGCTCCGCTGCCGTGAATCGGCCCAGTTCTCGCTCGCCTTCGCGAGTTTCCACCATCCACACATGACCGACATAGGTGTGTTGTGAGCGCCGTTCGCCAGCCCCGATTCGGCCATAGGTTTGTTTCTTTCCCTCCGCATCCAACCAGAAGAGCTCCACTCCCCCCATCGTGCGATTGTCAAAAATGATGTGCGTCTCGGCTCCGGTCCGACGACTTGCCCGAGCCGAGGGATCGGAGGGCAAGCTGGAGGCGGTTCCCGGAACCTCCTTAAGCTCGTAGGTATTCGTTGCGCATTCCCAGGCTTTGCCCTGCACCTGAACCACCAACGCGGCCCCATTGGTAGTGTATGCCAGCGAATCCACCGGCAGCCGTTCCGCTGAGACGGGCTTCCCCAACGCCCGACTCAGGGCTTCAGCGAGACGGGCATGGTCGAACGCGAGAACCTTGGTACCCTGCTCGGCATCCACCAACACAAACTGGGAATTCCCTCCGGCCAGCTCGCGTCGATACCAAAACCGAGCCTGATTGGTCAGCCAGCGCGGCTCGATTCGAAGGTTAAGGACTTTGTTCTCGGTCAACCGACGCAGTTGCGCGGAACGGTCGTAATCCGCTCGGGTGCCTTGTCCGCAAGCCGGAGAGGCCACCAAGGCCGCAAGCATCCCGAGCGCCAAGCAGAATCGTTGATAAATCGAGGTTTCCATGGACCGATAACGTTCGAAGCACACTGCCGGGCACAAACGGTCGCGTCAACCGCTTGATCCCAATCCGAGAGGACTGACCAGATATGGAGTGCGGCAGCCCTCTGCCGCTTTAGCCCCCCCGGCGGAGCCGGGATCCGCTCTCCTCACCCATTTCGATTCCTTCCCCAACAAATCTTGCTTTTCCTTTTGACACTCGGAGTCGGAAGAATACTCTCAGGCCATCGGCTCTGTGGTATCTGCCGACCCTAAAGCTCTCACTGAAAAGGATGTCAGTGAGTTTTTTTATTCCTCATTTTGCTTTTCCTCGATCGCTCTCGAGCTTAACAGAGAGCCGGATGTCCCGATTACCGAATACTCACAACTGTTTCGCCTGCGGGGTCAAAAACCAGTCCGGTCTCCAGTTAGCCATGGAGACCGACGGGAAGCAGGTCTGGGCCGCTTTCACCCCACGACAGGAGCATGCCGGGTTCTTCCATGCCGTGCACGGTGGTTTGATCACCACGGCGCTGGATGAGGTCATGGCCTGGGCGATCATCGCCAGCACGAAGAAGCCGGCCTATAGCGCTGAACTGAGCGTTCGCTTCATGAAGCCCATTGGGATCGGCGAAACCACGCGAGTCAGTGGAGAAATTACGCTCAACCGGAGAAACCGGCTGTTCGAAACGCGCGGGGAGATCCGAAACCAGGCGGGAGAGCTTTGTGCCACGGCCACAGGCAAGTACCTCCCGCTCCCCCCCTCACAACTGGAAACCGCTTTGCTCGATTTCCCAGCGGAGGCCCGGAGCTACTTCAGAGATTGAAGCTGGATGCTGTTCCGCTCCAGGATCGTTCCATCCACCATATCTAAGTCGGTGAGGGCCTTGTTGAAATCCAAGAGAGCCTGGTTCTCGGCGGATCGCGCTTGGGTTAGGGCATCCTGGCGCTTAAGAACCTCAGTGGGCTGGACGACGCCGCTATCCAGCTTCTTCTGCTCGGCAGCCAAGGCTTCCTCGGCAAATTCACGCGCAAGCCGGGTGGCCTTGATACGCATGGAACTGGAGCTGATCGCGCTGACCGTGTCGTCAATTTCGATCAATACCTGCTGTTCTTTTTGTTCCAACTCAAGCAGCACCTGCTCCTGGTTGACTTTGGCTCGCTTCAGATTGGCCCGCTCCGCCTGCATGGTGAACGGAACCGAGAAGGTGACGCCGTAGGAGTGATACGGTTGGTTGTTCCGACCGATGTCGTGGAAAGCCCCACCCAAATCAGCCGGGGTGCCGGGATGTGTGGAGATGGAATCCAACCCCCGACGACCGTAGCCCCCCGTCAAGTCCAGAACAGGATACATCTGATTCCGAGCGAAACGGAGGTTGATCCGTTGCTGTTCCGCCCGAAAGAAGTAACTTCGGTAATCCGGGCGCTTGGCCAAGCCATTTTTCCAGCTCTCCTGCAGGTCAACCCCCCGCCGCTCGATGGCCAGCAACTTTTGGATGGGTTCCACCTTGGAGGTTGCCACTTCGGGATATTTGCGGGTGAAGTAACCCTTAAGACGACTCTCCGCAAGATTCCGTTCATGCAGCGCCGAGTAGTAGCCGGAAAGCTCGGTTTGGGCCTTGGATTCCGCCTCCTTGTCTTCCAAAGGCGCCGCCGTTCCAATCTCAACCTTTCGACGGATATCACGAGCCAGCTGCGTTGCGAGTTCGTGCGCCGACAGGCGAACCTTGATTCGTTCATCCGCCGCAACGAGTTCATAGTAGGACTTCTGGACGTCCCGGACGACCGTCATGACGATGTTTTCAAACTCCAGGTCCGAAATATCTCGGTTCAGCTTGGCAATCCGGATGGTTCGGCGCTCGGAGTTGATCCAGAAGTCCCGGAGCAAGGGCTGGGTGAGACTGAAGGCACCGACATCCGTGCTGTACTGGTCTAGGGCGTTTCCACCGCTGTTACCCGTCACATGGTTCAAGGAAAGACCAACCCGATACTCGGTCCCAAAGGGCAGTCGGCCAGAAATGCTGGGGGACGCGCTATCGGTGACGTTTTCTGATCCCGGGGAAGGAACCCCAGCGCTCGTCTGGAACTGGCCCTCGCGAACGTCCTCACGTCGGCCGGCAGTCAGGCCAAACACTGGATCATACGAACCATAGGCGGCCTTGAGGTCGTAGCCAACGCCCTCGCCTCGCACCCGCTCAATCGCTATCTGGAGATTGTTCTGCAACGCCCGCACCACGGCCTCCTCCAAGGTCAAACGCAGGATCGGTCGATTCGTCGATGAATCCTGGGCCTGGACGGAAGTCCAGACACTGCAGAGAATCAGAGCCGTCAGATGTCGAAGTCGCATTAGGGGTAGCATCGCTGAAAAACTTCCCTGCCGTCAATTCCCCGATCATGCGGCCGACCGAACCACCTTTTGGACCTTTTCCGGGTCGGTCGCCGACCAGGCAAACTCCGAGGCTCGAAGCTCCCGCCCCATCGGAACCCGCGCATTGCGATAAGTCATCGCGCTGGCCACCGGACCGCTCGCAGAGAGATGAAACTCACGCGCCTTGGAAAGCTTCCGGATTTTATCAAAATTGCGATCGCTGATCCCCCCACCGGGCATGATAACGATCCGCTGACCCGCCCGCCGAACGAGTTCGGCGATCAGGTCGATGCCTTCCAGAACGGTGCGCTCCTGGCCGGAGGTCAGCACCCGGCGAACTCCCAGTTGAATCAGCGCATCGAGGGCTTTGAAAGGATCGGGAGTGACATCGAAGGCACGATGGAAGGTAATTGGCAAGGGACCGGCCAAGCGCATCAAGAGTTGGGTGCGTTTAACGTCCACCGTGCCGTCCCGCTTCAGCAGTCCCAGGACAATACCATCGGCACCCCACTCTCGCGCCAAGCGAACGTCCTCCTTCATCACTTCAAACTCGGCCTCCGAGTAGCAAAAGTCTGCCCCGCGCGGACGGATGATCACATAAACCGGGAGGCGTACCGCCCGGCGCACCCCCAAGATCAGCCCGGCGCTCGGAGTCGTCCCCCCTTCGAACAAGTTCTGGCAGAGTTCGACACGATGCGCCCCGCCTTTTTCCGCCGCCAAGGCGGACTGGATGGAGTCGATGCAGATTTCGATTTGAACCGGTTGACGCGAAGCCATGGGACGTAGGCATAGCGGAAAACCATTTCCAGGACAACGAGAACTAGCACCCCCCCGACACTCCGAGCTCATACTCCAACACGTAGTCATCCATCACAAATCCGCCCCCGATATCCACGCACACCTCGGCACGCTGCCGGAATCCATAGGCCCGGTAGGCCTGCAAGGCGGTGGTATTCCGCTTATTCACACAGAGGGCCAGCCGCTTTCCGCCTGCCTCGCGGGCCCGAACTGCGGCCGCCTGCAGCAGAGCCTTCCCGTAACGCTTTCGCTGGTGGTCGGGATGAACATAAAGCTTGTGCAGCTTGAATTCGCTGGGATCCGGCGTCGGCCCCACGGCGGCAAATCCCACCATCGCTCCCGGAGATCCAATGTGCAAATAGACGACACCTTCCATCAGCAACTCGCGGCGCAGGCGATCGTGGGAATACATCTCTCCCAGCATGTACTCGATCTGGTCGGTGGAGATAATCCCGGGGTAATGGGCATGCCATATGAGGCTGGCCAACCGGGCGAGCTCAGAGAGATCTTCAACCCGAGTAGGCACCACTGCGGCGACGGGAGCACTGATCGGTCGTGCGTTTGAATCATCCGGTTCAGCCATAGGGCGAAAAGTATCGAAACCGCACCCGCGCGAACAAGAACCGAGCCTCAGCCCGCCTCACTCTCCGCCGGCAAGGTGAAATGAAAGGTGCTTCCTTTGTCGATCTCGCTGTTGACCCACACCTCTCCACCATGGATCTGGACAATGTGCTTAACAATCGCCAAGCCCAACCCCGTCCCGCCAGTGTCGCGGGCGCGAGCCCGGTCCACTCGATAGAAGCGCTCAAAAACTCGGGTCCGGGACTCTTCCGGGATTCCCGGGCCGTCATCCTTCACCCATACCTCCACCCCGCCGGCGACCATAGATTTCGCGCCTATCTCCACGGTCCCTCCCACCTTTCCGTACTTGATGGCGTTCTCCAACAAATTGAAGAAAACTTGCTGGAGTCGCTCGGCATCCACGAAGACCGTCATCTCCTCCGGGATCAAATTCACCACCTGCACGGACTGCTCCCGCGCGCGAGTTTCCAGATCCTCTATCACTTGCTGCGCTGCCTCAGCGAGGCCGGTCGGCTTCCGGTTCAAGGAAACCTGTCCGCCCTCCAGCCGAGAGAGAGTCAGGAGATCCTCGATGAGGTAAGTCAGTCGGTCGGTGTGCTTGTTGATGGTCTGCAGAAACTTTTGGGCCTGGACCGGGTCGGTCACGGCCCCGCCCATCAAGGTCTCCACAAATCCCTTGATCAGGGAAAGGGGCGTCCGAAGCTCGTGACTGACATTGGCCACGAACTCTTTGCGCATCCGCTCCAACTCCTTGATCCGGGTCTGATCGTGGAAGACGAGCAAAGTCAATTGATCGCCGGAAAGCCGGTTGCCGTTGGCCTGAAGCACCCGCACAGGGGGGCCCGGCAGGATGATCTCCATGCCCAGGACCTGCCCATCCCGAGCCAGCCGCTCCAACAAACGTGGAATGTCCGGATGACTCACGCATTCGTCCAGCCTGCGCCCTCGGGTCTCCTGAGTGATGTTCAAGAATCGGCGAAACGCCAGATTTGAGGACTGGACGGTTCCCTGGGAGTCCAGAATGGCCACCCCCTCCAGCATCCCATCGAAAATAGTCTGTTGACGGATGTGCTCCCGGTCGCGGTCGCGGGCATGCTCCTCCTGCATCAACTGCTGCAACCGCTCCAGCCCCGCAATATCCGACTGCGCGCGACGGAAACGTGACTTCCATCGGAGATGCACCCCGATGCTAGCAAACAGGAGAATGAGACTAATCCAAAACCACATGAGTCAGGTTACGGCTCCACAAAGCGGTAGCCGACCCCCCTCACGGTATCGAGATATTTCGCTGCGACACCCAGTTTTTCTCGCAGACGCCGCATGTGCGTATCCACGGTGCGAGTGTCGATAAGGCTGTCATATTCCCAAACGTCCTGCAGGAGTTGCTCCCGCGATTGGACCCTCCCGCGGCGCTGCGCCAGAGTGGTGATCAGCTTGAACTCGGTGGCGGTCAGATCGATGCGCTTCCCCTTCACGGTGACCTGATGCCGGGGGATATCCACCACGAGATCCCCCACCTGAATCAGCTCGTTCGGCTCATCGGCCGGTTGCCCCCGCCGAAGCAATCCCCTGACCCGAAGCACCAATTCCCGCGGGCTGAAGGGCTTGGTCACATAGTCATCAGCCCCCAACTCCAGACCCAAGACCCGGTCGATCTCACCCGCCTTGGCGGTCAGCATGATGATCGGGATGCGGGCCGTGGCGGGATCGCGCCGAAGCTGCTTGCAAACCTCAGTTCCATCCATCTCCGGGAGCATCACGTCCAGCACAATCAAATCAGGCAACGCCTCCCGCGCTTTCTTGAGCGCAGTCGGTCCATCTTCGGCCGAAATCACATCGTAACCCGCCGACCGAAGGTTGAATTCCAGCAGCTCCGTGACATCCTGCTCATCGTCTACAATAAGAACCTTAGATTTTGCCATAGTTGTTCAGATACCGTCGACTTCTGACTTCGCATCAGTCCGATGCAGCTCGACTTAAGTTTTCGCCGGAACCACCGCCGCCTTGGGCGAGTGCCGGATATCCAAGCCCTCGTAAAGGAACACCACTTCTTCAGCGATGTTGGTCGCGTGATCCGCGATCCTTTCCAGCGCTTTGGAGATCACCATCAAGTTGAGGCAGCGGGAAATCGTGGAGGGCTTCTCCACCATGTAGGAGGCAAGTTCACGATGAAGCTGTTTGTTCAGGGAATCGACCTCCTTGTCACGAGGGATCACCGCCCGAGCGCGGACAGGATCTCGATTGACGAATGAGTCGAGTGCCTCCCGAAGCATCTCCAACGCCAGACGCGCCATGTGGGGGATATCCACATAGGGCTTCAGCTGCGGCTCCTGATTCAGCTCCACGGTCCGACGGGCGATCGTGGTGGCTTCATCACCCACCCGCTCGAGGTCGTGCGAAATCTTCATCGCCACGGTAATCAATCGCAAATCACTGGCCAAAGGCGCCTTCGCCAGCAGCTGGATGGCCATCTCATCGATCTCGATCTCCAGCTGGTCGATCACCCGATCTTCCTCCTTGGCTTTCGCCGCGCTAGCGCTGTCACGGTCGATCAACGCTTTAATGTAGCGGTTCACTGCCGCCTCGGCGTGGCTCGCCATGGTGATCAGACGTTCTTTGAGATGAGCCAGTTCCTGGTCGTGGTGGGTCATAGGTTTCACAGATCAGCCGAAACGGCCGGTCACATAGTCTTCGGTCTGCTTTTTCCCCGGGTTGGTAAAGATCCGGGTGGTCGACTCGTATTCAACCAATTCGCCGAGGTAAAAAAACGCAGTGTGATCCGAAATTCGGGCCGCCTGCTGCATATTGTGGGTGACAATGACAATGGTGAAGTCTTTCTTCAATTCGAGAATGAGCTCCTCAATCTTGGCGGTCGCGAGCGGGTCCAAGGCCGATGCGGGCTCGTCCATCAACAAGATGTCCGGCTTGATCGCAATCGCGCGCGCAATGCAGAGCCGCTGCTGCTGTCCGCCGGAAAGTCCCAAAGCACTGCGGTGCAACCGGTCCTTGACCTCCTCCCACAGGGCTGCCCCCCGCAGACTCCGCTCGACCACCTCGTCCAATTGCCCCTGATCACGCATGCCGTGAAGCTTGAGCCCATAGGCAATGTTCTCGTAGATCGATTTGGGAAACGGATTGGATTTTTGAAACACCATCCCCACGCGCTTGCGCAGCTCGATGACGTCCACGTCCTTGCTGTAGATATCGTGTCCCCCGATGAGAATCTGCCCCTCCACCCTCACATGGTCGATCAAATCGTTCATGCGATTGAAGCAACGCAGAAAAGTGGACTTGCCACATCCGGATGGGCCAATGAACGCAGTGACCAAACGTTCCCTCACATCCAGGGAAATCTTTTTGAGGGCTTGGGCGGCGCCGTAGTACAGCGAGACATCCCGCGCTTGAATGAGCGGGGGATGCTCCGAGCCACCGGAGCCGGAGGTCTCGCGCTGAGGAACCTCGACCGAGAAACGCGAATCAGAAGGGGGATTCAAGGTGCCTTTCATGAGAGGGTTGTGGTCATGAGTTTAGTGAACGGAGCGCATCTGCTTGCGAATGCGCGAACGCATCAGGATGGCCACGATGTTGAGGGTAAAAGTCAGCAGCAGCAGCACCAGCACCGTCGCGTAGAGAATCGGCCGGGTTTGGTCGACATTGGGCGACTGGGTGGACAGGATGAAGACGTGATAGCCGAGGTCCATGAATTGGTCGGTCAGGGCCTTGGGGTAATGCGCCATATAATAGGCGGCGCCGGTAAAGAGAATGGGCGCCACCTCTCCGCCCGCCCGGCTCACTGCCAGTATGCCGCCGGTGAGAATCCCCGGCAAGGCCTGCGGTAACACGATCTTCCGAACCGTCTCGAGCTTGGTGGCTCCCAAGGCCAAGCTTGCCTCACGAAGACCGGGAGCGATGGCCTTGAGAGCTTCCTCCGTCGCGACAATCACCAAGGGAAGCGTCATGATCGCCAGGGTCAAGGAGGCCCAAAGGATGGCCGGCTTGCCCCACACCGGTTCAGATCCCTTGGGGAGGAACAGATCATCCAGGCTACCACCAGCAAAGTTGATGAAGAAGCCCAGCCCAAACAGTCCGAAGACTATGGATGGAACCCCGGCCAGATTACTCACAGCGCTGCGGATCACACGGGTGGTCAGCGCCACCGGATTGGCGTACTCGTTGAGGTAGATGGCCGTGATCACGCCCACCGGAATCACAAACAGGGTCATCAGAAAGACCCGGGCGGCCGTGCCGATCAGCATGGGGAAAACCCCGGCCTTCTCCACATCGAACATATCCCGGTCAGCGCTCCCAAGAACGAACCTCAAGGAGAGGCCAGGGAGCCCGTGGTACAGAATATTCCCAAGGATCACCGCCAGCAGAGCCACGATGAGAAGCGTTGCAAAACGCGTCAATCCTGAGCCCACCAGCGAGCCATAGTCGTAGGGTCCGGGATGGAAAGGAGCCCGCGTCGGCGTGGTGCTCAGCGATCGCTGCGTGGTCATACCCGTCCCTCCAAACGGTTTTTAAGTCGATGAATGATTTGGTCGGCCAGGAGATTCGACAGAAACGTTACAGCGAACAGCACAGCGCCCAGCAGGAAGAGCATGCGGTAGTGATGCTCACCGAAGACCGTCTCGGCCAGCTCGGCGGCGATCGTCGCCGTCATCGTCCGCGTGGAGTCAAACAAACTCGCCGAGACGATACTCGCGTTTCCGCTGGCCATCAGGACCACCATGGTCTCCCCGATAGCCCGACCGAAACCCAGCACAACCGCCGCAAACACCCCTGGGATAGCGGCCGGAAGCACAATCTTCCACGTGGCCTGCCAGGGAGTGGAACCGAGCGCCAGTGCCCCCTGCACATACGAGCGAGGCACACTGGTCAGAGCGTCCTCCGCGATGGAGAACACGACCGGGATAACCGCCAAACCCAGGGCGATCCCGGCCACAAAAGCGTTTAACCGGGACTCATAGCCGAAAATGGACTGGAGGGCTGAAGCCATCACCAGCAGAGCAAAGAAGCCAAGCACGACTGAGGGAATCCCCGCCAGCATCTCAATGCTGGGCTTGAGCCATTCCTTGGTCTTGGGTCCGGCCAGCTGGGAGACATACAGTGCGGCACCCAGCGCCAAAGGCACCGAAAACAGCAACGCCACCACAGTGGCTTTCAGGCTCCCGATGAGCAACGGGATGACATTGTATTTATGAATCATGGACACCGGCTGCCAAATGTACTCCGGCTTGTCATAGCCAGTCCACTGGTGCGGAAGCAGCAAGGAACGCCAGCCGATCGTGTTCAGCCGCGAATCCTTGTCCTCCGAAACCTCCTTGGCCGCCTCGATCTTCAGGTTCATCAATTCAAGCTTCGACTCCCGGTCCATCGTCTTGAATTGCTCCTCCGACAGCTCAAGGTACTTCCTCAGCTTGGCCGGAGGGGTCGAGTCAAACTGTTCGACGGGGATGATGTCCGAAACTGCTGCGCTCTGGGCTGTTCCTAGTACAACGGGGAGCGCCTCCCGCCCCACAAAGACGAAGATCAGAAAGACCATCACGATCGCCGACAGCGAAACCAGATAAATGCCGCGTTCCACGAGCCACTCCAGCGGACGCTTCCGCTGACCTCGGCGAATGGCCGTCCAGGACTCGTTTTTACTTTGTTCAATGACGGCCATAAATCTTAGCCAAATATCAGCATCAGTGGAACGGTCTTCACCTCACCCTCCCTAAGTGGGGGAGCGACTTACAGCCGCTCCCCCACCATTCGCGGGAACAGAAAAAGGCACTCAGACTACGGACTAGTTGGTAGCCTCGGTGCGGAAGGCCTTCTGCAGGGGATAATACCCGATGTCCTTAACCACAGCTTGGCCTGCATCACTGCGAATCCAGTTCAAGTAATTCGCGACTTCGCCGCGATCGATGGCCGGATTCACATAGACGAACAGATAGCGCCAGATGGGATAGGTTCCATTGACCACGGTCTCCTCCGTAGGCTCAATCGCGGGTGAGGAATCCGTTTTCTTAATAGAAAGGTGTTTGGCTCCAGCACCATAGGCGGCACCGCCATAGCCAATCCCGTTCTTGTCCTTGGCTACCGCCTGCAGGACAGCGGCAGTTCCCGGCATGGTCTGGGCTCGAGCTGCGAAGTCCTTCCCCTTCAATACATGCTCTTTGAAGAACTCATACGTTCCCGAGCTGTTTTCGCGACTATAAACCGTGATAGGCGCGTCGGGTCCACCCAACTGCTTCCAGTTCTTAGTCTTGCCGGTGAAGATCAGCTCCAACTGCTCCATCGACAGCTCCTTAATGGGGTTGTCGGCGTTCACGAAGACGGAGAGGCCATCCAGAGCAACCTTGTATTCGGTGGGACGCTTACCGAAGGCTTTGATGCATTCAGCAACCTCAGAAGCTCTGATCTTCCGCGAGGAATTCGCCAGATCAGTGGACTTATTCTGCAGCGCAGCCAGTCCGACGCCGGACCCGCCGCCTGTGACTTGAATCTTGGTCGAGGCGTTCTTACCCATGTAGACCTCTGCCCACTTCTGGGCCAGAATAACCAGGGTATCGGACCCCTTAACCGTGATGTTGCCGGCTTGAGCCGAAGCCGCATAGCCAAGAATCGCGGCCGATGTGATGAATCCGAGTAGTAGTCGTTTCATAGTTAGTATTATTTCACACAGAAAATGCATTTAGAGGGAGAACAAGTGACAATAAGGTAACGAAGCACTCGTTCAGAACTTTAGGATGGCATCAACCTGCAGACGGCCGATCGAACTGCCGGTGCCCACGGGATTTTCGCGAATCGCTTCCATCATGAAGTAGTTCACCCCGAGAGTGAAGGAATCGAATGGCGAGTACGCGGCCCGCAAAACATGTCCGCGCACATTGGTGCCCGCCTGATAACCGCTGCCCCGACCGCTCCCCGGAAAGGCGGATCGGTAGAAAGCTCCCGTGTCGGAATCCACCAACTCTTCGAACCAAGCGTTCGCTTGCAGTTCACGCCAGCGATAGGAGACCTCCCAGGTCTTCCTCTTGCCCGACTTCCCGAAGGTCAAGCCAACGGAGTAGCCATCCTCGTCGGTGTCGGCGCTGGGATTGTGCAGATAATCAGCAGCCAACTTGATGGGAAACTTTCCGGCGTAACCAGGGAACTCGCTCAGGGAGTAAGTAATGGCTGCGTCCACCACAATGGGGTTAAAGCCGTAGGTGGGAGCACCGCCAGTGACCGGCTTGTGACTGTTGCCCACGTTCAGATTCGCCACGGAGTTGGTGGTCAACAACTGATCATTGGAAATGCTGAACACACCCACGCCAAAGGAGGTCTGCAACTGTTGCCTCTCGCCATAAGTGGATTCGAATCGGGCCTGAGCGGCGGCCAGGTACGGGTTCTTCCCTCGGCCACTCGCCTCATCAAGCACGAAGCCGCCGCCAATAAAACGCAGGGCGTGCTGGTCATTGAACGAGTACTTCAGGTTCATAGCCGCACCTTCAGGGGTGTAGTCGTTGTCGAACACCATGTCGGAAGTGACAAAGGGATTCTCCATCTTGCCAGCCACGATTCCACCCTGCCAATGCTGGTTGTTGATGGGAGTCCACTTGCCATAGGCCAGGTCGATAAAGATCCCCTTCTTGGCCCCATTGTTCTCCAAGGACTGGTTGTTCGAGATGGGATCGATCAAGCCACCTGTGGCGCTGGCATCACCCGAGCCCAAACGAAAGCCCACCTCGATATTGTCCAACATCGTGGCCACAAAGCCGAACCGCAGCCGATACCGATAGCGATTCCGATCGATGGTATTAGCCTGATCCTGAATGAAGCTTTCATAACGTCCTCGCAGGTCCCCATTGAACTTCAATGAGGTTACCCAATCCGGCATGCCGGACTTGGCCTGATAGGACTTTCGGAATCCATCGTCCGCTTCATCGCGGAGTTCGGCCGCCTCGGTTTGCGTCAGAATCCCCTTGGTCACCAACTTGTCCAAAAGGGCATCCTGTGATTGAGCCTGAGCGCTCGTCGGATGAAACACACTTGCGAGCGTCCCCACGAAGAAAGCCCCCTGCTTGAGATGTTTGTTGATCATATATGGTTGTTTGGATGAACGGAAGAAATGTGAAACGGCCCTGTTACAGGACGCGGACGCATTTGTTACAACCCAGTAACGATTGTCCTAAGGCTTCTATCGCTGAAGAAGATCTCGCACCGCGACCGCGATACTGCGAGCGGTCGGGCGATGAGCAGCCCAAAGGTTGGGATGGTAGGGGACCGGAGTATCCTTGGCATTGAGCCGCTGAGGAGGGGCATCAAGCAAATCAAAGCCCTCGGTGGCCACCCGGGCAATCACCTCGGCTGTGACCCCGCCCCACGGGAAGGCTTCCCCCACGCAGAGCAGTCGGCCAGTGCGGGCAACGGATGCCATCACGGTATCGGTGTCCAAAGGCTTCACGGAACGAAGATCCACCACCTCTATCTCCGTGCCTTGAGCCACGAATTCCTCCGCTACCGCCAAGGATTCGTGCACCATGGCGCTGTAGGTCACAATGGTCAGATCCCGGCCAGCACGCGCAATCCGGGCTTTGCCGACCGGCAGAGCCTCGGCCGGCAGCCGATCCGCCTTCAGATGGTAATAAAGGAATTTATGCTCGCAGAAAATGACCGGGTCGTCGATGGCCACCGCCTCTAGCAACATGCTGTAGGCATCCTCCACCGTGGCGGGAGTCAACACCACCAAGCCAGGATAGTGAGCGTAGAGCGCTTCCATGCTCTGGCTATGAAAGGCACCGCTGCCGGAGGTCCCGCCACAGGGCAATCGAACGACGATCGGGCAAGGCACCTGAGTCCGCCAATTCAGGGTCGCCGCCTGATTGATGATCTGATTAAAACCAATGGTCGAGAAGTCGGCGAACTGCATCTCGATAATCGGGCGCATGCCTTCGATGGCGGCACCGACCGCCGATCCAACCATTGCGTCCTCGCTGATCGGGGCGTCGAAGACGCGTCCAGGAAACTCCTGGGCCAGGTTCTTGGTGGCTTTGAAGGCTCCACCGAACGATCCCACATCCTGCCCGTAAACGTAGACCCGAGGATCGTCAGCCAGCGCCTTCGCTTGGGCGGCTCGGATGGCATCAAGGTAGGTGAGACTCACATCGCATCCTGACGTTCGCTCAGGTGTCGGGACGCCAAGGCGCACCAGTCCTCCTGGAACGGATCGGGACTGTCCTCACGCTGCACGGTGGCCACGGCCTGATCAATCTGTTGTTGGAACTCAGCCCGCCAGGTCTCGAGTCGACCCAGGGTCAGCCAGCCCATCTCCACCGCGTGGTCCTCGGCCACCTTCAGACAGTCACGTCCGATGCCCGAAGCTTTCAAGCGAGGATCCACATAGGAGGCGTCGTCGTGTTCCCCGTGCCCACAAAGCCGAAGCAACCGGGCCACCACTAGTTGCGGCCCACCGCCACGGCGAGCTTGGTCAACAGCCTCCCCGAGCACCTCCAGGCAGGAAGAAAGGTCCGTGCCGTCCACCGCATGACCGGTCACACCATACCCAATGGCTTTGTCGACCAACGCCCGACAGGCAAACTGGCGGGCGGTAGGAGTGGAGTAAGCGTATTGGTTATTTGCCACCACCAGAACCAAAGGCAGCTTCTCAACAGCAGCCTGGTTCAACGCCTCATGAAAGGCGCCCGTGGAAGTTCCTCCATCCCCGAGGCAGCTCACGCCCACCATGCCGGTTCGTCCCTGCATGCGCCGGGCCATCAGCGCACCATTGACGACAGAAATCATGGCGCCCAGATGCGAGATCATGGGAAAAAGGCCCTCCCGCGGACGTCCGCGGTGGACGTTCCCCTCGCGCCCGCGCATCGGCCCCAAGGGCGACCCCAGGTAGGTGCGCACCGCATCCAGAATGGGTTCACCAAAGGCCAGCCGACCCGCCTGGTCGCGAATCAGGGGCGCGAAGATATCTCCGGGCAGGAGTTGGACTCCCAACGCGGCGCTCAAGGCCTCTTGCCCTCGGCCCAGGAAAACCCCGCCATGAATCTTGCCGCCCCGGTACAGACTCGCGAATTTATCGTCCAGAAGCCGGGCCAAAAGCATCCAGCGGAAAGCTTGCAGATACCGCTCGCTTTCCTGAACAACCCCGGAGTCCACGGGACTTTGCCCAGAAACCGTGCTCAACATGCGTACCTGTTATGCCGCCGATGTGAGGTCATCACAAGCTTTTCTACTAACCAAGAATTGGCGAGACCGCCTGCCAAAGGAGGCGCAGTGCCAAAATGAAGACGAGGGCGATGAGCAGTGGACGAACCCAGCGCGCCCCCTCCCGGATCACCAGGCGCGATCCCAACTGTGCGCCCGCCAACTGGCCCGCCGCCATGACCAAACCATAGCCCCAATGCAGGGATCCGAGATACGCGAACACGAGCAATGAACCCCCGTTGCTGGCCAGATTCATGGCCTTGGTATAGCCGGTGGCAGCCCGGTAATCCATCCCCAGCAAAACCATGCAGGCAGTCATCCAGAATGAGCCGGTGCCCGGCCCGAAAAAACCGTCGTAGAATCCGAGCAGCACTCCAAAGGCGATCGAAAACATTCCGAGTCCCATATGAGCTGGTCGCGCGGCAAGACCTAGCTCTGGCCTCAAAGCCAGATACACGCCGATGGCGATGAGGAGGAACGGAATGATCCAGCGCAAGAACTGAGGGGAGGTGTGATAGACCGTGATGCTTCCCAAAACCGAGGCAACAAACGTCACTCCAGCCCCTCTCCAAAACGGAGTTCCCTCCAGCAAGCCAGCCTGGGCATAGCGCCAGGTGGCGAGACACGTGCCGCATGAGGACTGCAGCTTATTCGTGCCCAGCGCCAGCTGCGGGGGCAAGCCAGCCCACAGAAGGGCCGGAAGCGTGATCAATCCGCCTCCACCCGCAATCGCGTCCACAAACCCCGCCAGCAGCCCGACTCCAGCCAGAAGAGGATAATCCCAGGTCATGTCTCCAGAAAATCGGAAGCCGGTGCTCCCTAAAGAAACACCGGCTTCGCGGATGTTTGGGTTGAAGCGGGTTTGCAATCCGGAAGGTCCGCTGCGAACGAACCTTGCCGACTTACCAGCCCGAAAACCTAGATTCAATTCCGTGGGCCATTTCGTCAAGCATCGACAGACCCCATCGATTTGCGAACGCAACTCACGGACCGGCCGGCCTCGACCCGGTCACCGTTCATGGGCTGGCCGGGGTAACGATGCGATAGAATCTCTGGCCCGCCGCGCCGCCCACATCGAGAACTTCTGCGGTTCGATCGGCAATTCCCGCCTCCACCGTCCCGAGGCGCTGCCAAACCCCTCCGTTCAAGACATCGCGATACTCGACCGCGTAGCTGCGGCCCGTGACCGCCGCAAACTCGATCCGGATGCCAACGTCCTGCGCCTCGATGCGGCCGATTCTCAGCCGGCTGGCGGCGCTGCGCGGATCGGTCCCAGCGAGGTATTCCTGCAAGTTGCTAAATCCGTCCCGGTCGAGATCCCGACTCGCATCGTTGGCCACCACGTTGAGATCATGGATGTTCTCCCATACGTCCGGAAGTCCATCCGCATCGGAGTCGACTCCGCCGGTAGGTGACGATCCGATCACCGTCACAACCGCGTTGGACAGCAAACGACCGTCCATATGGTAGGCATTCAAGTAAACAGTGTTGCTTCCCAGGATGATCGGAACGCGAGCAACCCAATTGGTCCAGGTCGTCCAGGTGAGATCCACACCGGTGTCCGATCCCGCCAGACGGATGGATTTCACATCAACCCAAGCACGCCCCGCAATGGAAGCGATGCTGGAGTTGGTCACAAAGGGCTGACCGCCGTTGCTGGTAATCCCGAAGCCAACCCGCCGAGGCAGCGCGTTGCTGGCCGTTCGGGCTCGTTGCCCGATGTAGTCCAGATACTGCTTAAAGTCTTGGCCCGGCAGGAAGTTGTCATAGTGGTCGGCCCAGTACGACATGTAGCTAGTGTTGTAAGTGGTCTGCAGGATCTGTTCGATGTGGCCATAATACGAGTGTCGGTTGGCCGGCTTAGACAACAACTTCTGCAGGTCGCCATTGTTCTCAAAACCGTCCCCCGCCCCTTGAGTAAAGGCGAAGTCCGTGTCCCAGATCAGATGAATGAGCTTTCGGTCGCTGGGCCGGACATAGACCTGGATGTTATGGCCCGCCCCGGAGCCGGTGTAATTGTCCCCGGCCCCGCACATCTGTCCCAAGGCAAAGGCGCGAAGCCACTCCTCCACGTCCAATCGTTCTTCAGCAGCCGCCACGAAAGACGCCTGGGGCAGGCTGAACATCTTCAGGTAGGGAATAATGGTCTCAAAGTCGTCCTTGTCCCGGGCATTCTTAATGGTGAATCCGAGGCGATAATTCTCCTTATCGTCACCGAGGTCTTGCATTTGGTTCCCGGTCACACCCGCCTCCTGCGGTGCCTTGAGTCCCTCGGGACCAGAGGGGATCGTTTCGCTCAGCCCATAATAATACTCGACCTCGAAGACGGGATTTTCCGCCCCGTCCTCGTATTGGGAGTTGAGGAAGATCGGGTTGTAGCGGGACATCTGAAGAATCGCCGAGCCGGAGAAAGTTCGGGTCGGGCCGATCATGCGGATCAGGTCGTTGTGCATCGAAGGCACCCCGCCCGCCCGATCCACAATGTGATTGATGAGAATCTCATCCTGACCGAAACGATTACCTCCCCCGGAACGGTCCAACGCGACGGTGGAGTGCACTCCACGGAAAGGTTGGTCCGGATTGAACTCCAGATTGAATCCGATCCGAACTTCCTGCGGACGCCCATGTTCGCTGCCCTTGAGGCGCACCCCACAGTCGTAGAAGACTTCCGTTTCGTCGTAAACCACGGTGCAACCGATTCGCCCATTGCTCATCAAGTTCGTCCGGGAAAGCAGCCAAGCGGCATCCGTCGCGGTCATGATGATTCGGATGTTGTGCGCCAGCGCCAGGTTGGCCTGACGGTCTTCGACCTGATACAAGGCGCGAGAGCTGGGCCCTTCGGCCGGGTAGTGGGAGATCGCACCAGCTGTGTCGGTAGACTCAACGTAGAACTGCACCACGCGGCCGGCCGGGTGTCCCGGAACGGAGGCGCTGTAGGTCCCATCAGCTCCGAGGGTCATGGGAACGTTGAACCAGGCACCGGCATTGGTGGACCAACGGAGCGTGCAGGCAGACACACCCTGAGGATCCTGCGCTCGGATCCGCACCTCGACCGGTTCACCTGGCGGCGGAACGGCCGGCAGATGCTGAAATCCGGTGAAGGTCGGCCCCACATTGTCCTGGAATTGGGAATTCCTCGCCCCCGGGGTACCCCAATGCGACGGCATCTCCAAGACAGTCGTTCGTGGGAGCCGATTGAAGTAGAGCCGGGTGTTGAGCTGGGGCGACCCGGAGATCCAGCGAGCGCGCAGGGAAATCTCGTAGGTCTTTCGGTCATCCAAAGTGACAAACCGAGCGCCGTCCTTCACGGTGGTCTCAGCATGGTTGTTCATGTGCTCGGTCATTCCGGTGGCCACCATCCGCATCACGTGATTGGTCGCGTCGTCTGGATCCTCCACCCACTCCGCACGATGATTTCCAATCACCCGCCAGCGCGACAAGGAGGTGTCAAACCCAGGATTCTGAATCAACTGCACTTCCCCCGTCGCGGCAATTTCCTTGACGGTTACATCGTCGAGCAACACTTCACCGGCATCCAGCAGACCAATGACCAACTCCTGATACTGCGCATCGCCCGGAGTGGAGAAGAGCTGGCTCCCCAAGCCACGATAGGTGATGGTTTGCCACTTCGACTTAGGTCCCTCGAGGCTGGCAGCCCAGACCTCGCCGAGGGAGTTATCCGCCGCCGGATCCCGCAGCTCGAGACTGGATCCACCGCCGTCAGCCGCCGCCGACCAACGTCCTCCCGTGTGATAAGTCACGTCATCCGCTGGATTGCCACGCTGATCCCGCAGCACAACCCGCTCCCCGCTGCCGGACAGACGACCTTCCCAGGGTCCGACGGGCGCAAGGGTGGGGTACTTTTGTCGCAGGGCCTCAGGATCGCGGGCGACCACCAAGTAGCCTCCGGGGGGCAACGAAGCTGCAGCCGAAAACACGTAGCGAACACCCGCATCCAAGCTCCAGCCGGCCAGGTTGATTGCCGAAGCCCCCCGATTGTAGAGCTCAATCCACTGTTCGGGATTCTCAAGAAACGGGACCGCCGGCAACGTGGGAATCTTCGCGTTCAGCTCGAGACCAAAGGCCATGTCGTCGCTGTTGGCGGCCGACTGATGCACCTCCACCGCCACGACGTTTTCACCGGCGATGAGATTGGTCACGGTAATATTCTGCAATCCGCTCAGGGTCGCGTTGGCCACCGTCGTGGCCAGGTTGGTGTAGGCAACCGGCCCCGTTCTGAGCCCCACCCGGTACACTTCGGCTCCATTCACATAAACGACCGCGCCATCATCAACAATCGTGCGTAGGGTAAACGTGATGCCCGCCGGATCGTTGGTTAGAGTGAAGGTCCGACGGAAGTAGAAGGTGATCGGTCCCAGGCTCAGCTGGGTGTTCTTGGCGGCGGGCAGGGCGGAGGTCTCGTTGTAAAACAGCGCCGTCCCACTCGACCAAGAACCATCGTTGTAAGCGGTCTCTTTCCACTCGGAGCCCAAATCAACGCCGGAAGCGTTGTACTTCCAATCGGAAACCATGCCAATCAAAGTGACATTGGTGAACTGCGCCGGCCGCGAGTATTGAGGTGGGGCATGATAGAAAATCTCGTTGATCACGACTTGATCGGAGATCTCAATGTGATTCGACTGTCCAGCGGTGGACGCGACCGGAACACGCCAGGCCCCCGCCCCTGAGTTCTGCCGGGCCTGGGCGGCAGCTGTAATTCTGACAACATCCAGCACGGCCTCCCGGCCAGCCGAGAAGAGGGTGACGACGTCGCCGGCCTTAAAGCGAAATCCGAACTGAGCCTGGTCGAACACCGCGAAACCTCCCGGAGGCAGGATCGTCGATGGCAGGTTGTATTGTCCCCCCCCACTTCCCGACATGATCAGGCCGGCCAAGTTCACAGCCTCGGTGCCGGTGTTCTGCAGTTCAACCCAGAACGGATTGGTCGCGACGTCAGGAAACTCGCTAAACCGGATAGGAGCGAGATCGAGAGCGACCGGTGCATAAAAGGGTTTCCCGGCCATAGTCTGCCGGCTGTGAATACTCAACTCCGAGGTCGACAACCCCTTATTCCAATAGGCTACCTCATCCAAGGTTCCCTGAAAGGTCTCGGAGCCATCCACGCCACTATTGCCAATGAAGGCCAGGCCCGTGCCGCCGACATCCAAAACCCCCTCCACCTCTTGACTGGCGAGCACCACCCCATCCAACGCGATGCCTTGCCGATGAGTCTGCGGCTGATAGAACCCCGCGAGGTGATGCGGTTTCCCATCCTTCAGAGCGGCCAGGCTGGGTCTACCCTCCAAGCCATCGAGGGGCAGCTCCATCTCCCGATAGGCTTCACCCACCTTCAGCCCCCAAACGATAACCGGGGTCGAGGTGACCACCGGATCGGTGAAGTCTGAATCTCCTTGCTGCCTAAACCCGAGGTAGACCTGGTTGCCGGGCCCGGTCAAGGGAATCAGGTCCAGCGGGTTGATCCCCTGCCCCAGTCGAAGCATCAAATCGGCGCTCAGCGCCGTTCGCCACAGGGCGAATTCATCGATCACGCCCGTGAACGCCTGCCCACCCGTCACCCCCCGATTGCCAATCATGGCAAGGGCAGTTCCGCCGCTGCGGATAAGGCCGGGACGGTTGGCCTGGTACCGGCGGGTCCCATCCACCCAGATGCCCATATCTCCGCTGGCCGCATCAAACGTCGCCGCCACGTGATGAGGCTGTCCGTCCTTGAGCTGCTCCAGCGTGGGACGCCCCTCGGCCCCGTCCAACGGCATGTCCAACTCGGAGTAGCGTCCCCCGATGTTCAGACCGAAGGCGAGCACCGGACCGGCGGGCACCGACACCATACCCAGCGCATTGCTGGAATCGGATTGGAATGCAAAAGTGATCCGATTGGATCCATCATCCTTGGAGAAGATCACATCATAACTATTCAGGCTCACCACCCAGAGCGGTTTGATCCATGCGCCAATCGTCAGACCGTTGCTAAAGGACAAGGAACCATCAGTCCCAGCCCCGAGGTTGATCGCCTCCGTTGTGTTGTTTCGGAACGTCACCGCCCCCAATCCGAACAACCCGTTGGTGCGCGTCGCGGTGCCACGAAAAACGCCATGGTTGCGTCCCACCAGATCCAGCGGAACCGCGTTGGTCCCCCTGTCCGACTCGTCCATCGACAAGTACGAAACAAGCGACCCGCGATTGTCTCCCGACTTCCTGAATACGGTGGAGCGGCCGAGGCCCGACCAGGTGGGAACGATGGCAGCCTCGATGGTGAGGCCTTCCTGCGTCGCCAGGCTGTTGCTCACGCCTCGACCCAGGCTGATCGCTCCCGCACCGCCCCCCGAGGAAGCCACGGCACCATTGCCCACCAAGCCGGTCACTCGGGAAATACTGCCGCTGAGCGTACCTGCGTTGGGCCCCGCCAAGTCGAGTGCCGTCCCGGAGCTTTCATCGAAATTCCAATAGGAGAGCAATCCAGCCGGAACCTCGAAAGCACCGCTCGGAAAATTGCGCACACCGGGTGTGCCACCGATCTGGGAACTGCTGACCCAGTTCTCCACCGCAGCCGACCCAAGCTGCGGATGGCTCTTGGCCAGCGAAAGACCGGTGCCGTCAGGCCCCACCGGCCACGGCCCGGTGGACGCGTAGTCCAGCACGTCCATCACCCGGAGGTTGCGGTCAAGCAGCTCCAGCTTCTCCCCGCCATTGTCTAATCGGCCAGAAAAGGGTCCGAACGCACCAGCCACGCCAGCGGCCGCCAAGCTGTTGGGATCGCTCGCAACGACCAGGTAGCCCCTGCCCTTGATTCGGGTTCCGTCCGGGAAGGTAAACTGAATTCCCCCCGAAACACTCCACCCACTCAAATCGACGTCCACCCCGTTTTGGTTATGCAGCTCAATCCACTCGGACGACGCTTCTCGAGTAGCCGGATGGTACATCGCCTCATTGAACACCACGACACTTTCGGCCATGGAAGAAAACCCGAACAACAAGGCACACCCGACCGAGGCAACAACATGTTTCATAATTGGGAGCTGTGAAGATTCAATCAGAAGCGAGGCAAGGAGTAAAGTCCCCTTGTCCACCGCCACAGGGAGGCGCGCGGCCTGACGAATGGATCTGGTCCCTTGAGTAGGCGTGACGCAAGCCTCAGCAGCCGGTAGCATCGCTGCGCGATGCTCCGTGTTTTTACCGGTTCCGGGGGGGCCAGCACCCCCGTATAGCCTAACCGGAGTTATTCACCGGCTGCGGGAGGGCTCCCTGCAGAGCCCTCCACAGCAGACGGTAAATAACTCCGTCGAAAATCATCATTTTGATCTATTTTGGTCTGGATGCCGTACGGACAT